>JBEBDP010000152.1:0-6594 GCA_041156925.1 Bacteroidota bacterium
TTGGTGCACCTAATCCACTGATGCTTGCAGCTCCTTTGAACAATTGGAACTTGCTTGGCATCTCTTTGATTGGCCACATACCGTTGGCTTCGTTGATATCTGCTGTTTCACGCATTGGATCGAGCTTAATTGCTGTTACTTCTTTGTCTTTGATAAATAGCTTACTCACTTTTTGCTCATTTAAACGCCAAATGGTTACAGGGATTCTGTCCACTTCTTTTGAACCGTCCTTAAAGGTAAACTCAACGATAATCGGCATAATCATACCACCTTTGTTACTAAAGGTTAACTCATAAAAATGTTTGTCTTCCCATGCAGCATAGTTTGCTTTATCTTTTTGTGCATCCAACTGTTGCTGCATACCATCCTGCATCATTTTTACATCAGCATTTCTGTTGTAGTAATAGAAATCTCTCAATGTAGTATCTCTGTCCGTATAGAACTCAATCGATTTTTCTTCTCTGTTCCTTTTCTTACTGATGCTTTCAAAATCTGCTACTTTCATTTGAGCAAGATTCTTTTCACTATCCAAGCGATACCATTTTACAGAATCCAAAGAAATATCAACTGGATCAGTTCCATAATACCAACCACGCCAGAACCAGTCGAGGTCAACAGCACTTGCATCTTCCATTGTCCTGAACAAATCATAAGGAGTAGGATGTTTAAACGCCCATCTGCGTGCATATTCTTTGAAGGCATAATCAAACAACTCTCTACCCATGATGGTCTCTCTTAAGATATTTAATCCAGTTGCAGCCTTTGCGTAAGCATTCGAACCTACGTTGGCTACATTATCACCTTTTGTCATGATAGGCTCCAACAAATCCTTTGGAAGTTTCATGTAATCAGTAATCAAATGAGCCGGACCTCTTCTCGAAGGATAATTATTGTCAAATTCCTGCTCAGTCAAAAACTGAACAAATGTATTCAACCCTTCATCCATCCACCAATACTGACGCTCATCTGAATTGATGATCATTGGGAAGAAGTTATGCCCTACTTCATGAATAATCACACCAATTGCACCATATTTCACGGCTTCACTGTAAGTACCATCTTTTTCAGCACGACCAAAATTCATGGCCAGCATAGGATATTCCATACCTATTGCGGCTTCTACAGAAATAGCGACTGGATAAGGATAGGGAGTCGTGAACTTAGAATATACCTTAATTGTGTGTGCAGTAGCCTTTGTAGAATATTTCCTGTAAATAGGATAGGCTTCCTTTCCATAATAACTCATGCACATTACTTTCTTACCTTCTACATCGACTGCCATGGCATCCCATACCAATCTTCTTGAAGTGTTGAAAGCAAAATCGCGCACATTCTGTGCCTCATACATCCATGTTTTCTTGCCCTTAGATTTATCTTTTGCATTTTCGTTGGCCTCTGCCAATGTAACTATTTCAATAGGTTCATTAGATGACTGTGCTTGTTGCCAACGCGCCATTTGTGTTGGCGTTAAAACTGCAGCAAGATTTTTACACTCTCCAGTTGAAGCAACAATATGATCTTCTGGCACAGTAATGTTTACTTTATAATTTCCGAACGTAAGTGCAAATTCTGCACCACCAGTAAATTGAAGATTTTGCCAACCTTGAAAATCACTGTAAACCGCTAAGCGAGGAAACCATTGTGCAATAGAATAAAGATTGTTATCATCCTCAGCAAAATACTCATAACCACCTCTTCCATAACGGGTAAGCTTATCAGGTATTCTGTAATTCCAGCTGGCCTTGAAAATGAATTTTTGTCCGGGTTTAAGCGGAATAGGTAATTCCACCCTCATCATGGTCTGATTAACTGTATACTTTAATGGTCTTCCAGTTGCATCAGTTAATGATGTAACGTTAACGCCATAATCTTTAAGATATTCTTTGGGATTCATCTGCAAAAGTTGCTGATGCGTTAAACGATTGCCCATTGTTGAAGGCTTGTCGTAATTATTATCACTGTTAGGATGATGAAAATTTTCATCAATCTGTAACCAGATATAGGTGAGTATATCAGGAGAGTTATTAAAATATGTTACCGTTTCTGAACCAGTAAGCAGATTTTGTTCTTCATTGATTTCAACATTGATGTCGTAATCTGCACGTTGCTGCCAATACTTGGGACCAGGAGCTCCACTTGCAGTCCTGTATTCATTGGGATCCTGCATTAAATAATCCAACTGCTCAAAGCGGTTACCATGATTTGAACCTGGGTTGCGAAGAGGCTGAGCAATTGTACCTAGACTAGCCAACAAAATCACAACCAACAATAAATGACTTTTTCTCATCTTTTGAGATTTACTTTTTACGATATAATAAACAAACAAAAAAAGAATTTTCATGAAGAAGCTATTGGGACTGATATCATCTCTCAGGGAGAAAATTACACGTAGGTTGAACTCATGAAAACTAACAACAACATGAAAACAAATCCACGCCCAGCATCCTTCAGTTTTTCTTCCTTGCAATATAATTTATTAATCACTCTTTTGCTGCTTATCAGCTGTAAAAAAAACGACCCTGAATTCACAGAAAATTTTACCAGAACACCCAAGCCAGAAGGAACGCAGGTATATGGGATAGCCACGCTAGATAGCTATTCATCAATCAATAAAAAAACAAGCTGGTACCAGACCACACTATCATTTTCAAGCCTTTTTAACCCTGAAAAATCATACTATATTGGTTTTGAACTCACCCCAGATTTAGAAAAACTGCCTTATAACAGAACAAATGCACACAATTGGGGAGAACAGAAGTCATATTATTGGTTTAGTAAAGGGACTTACCTCTACACTGATCTCAATGGAGATGGCTACAAAGATTTGTGGGCATTTTACTTTAAAAGTCCCTGGCCAACAAATGAAAAGGGTCTACACCTGTTTTCAGAATATGAAAAAGATAGCACCAATCACCTGGTTCAATATGGACTCCATGAAGTTAGAAAGGTTGGATTAATTGATCTCGATCAAGATGGTAGTAGAGAAATTTTACTTTTCTCAACAGGATATGATAGTCAACCCTTTCCAGGTGATTCAATTGGCATTTTCAAAACAAACACAAAAACATACCACTATCTCAATAAAGACATTGGCTACTTCCAAGGAGGAGCTTCCGGGGATATCAATAAAGATGGATTAGCAGATCTAGTAGCTTTTTCCGGAGGAAGCAAACTAGTACCCATCCATCCAGCCGCCTACTTGAACAAAGGAAATTTGAACTTTCAATTGTCAAATGAAATTTTTAAAGGATTTAGCAACACAACAGATGATAATTACTTTACTGTCGAGCTTTTTGACATGACAGGTGATGGCAACCTAGATTTATGCTTAGGGGGTAAAAACAGATTGCGGATAGTTCCTTCAAACAACGGCACTTTCAATAAAAAAGAAGCAGTTTCAATTAAAGTCCAACCAGATCATGAAATATTAGATATGCTTTTCCTTGATTTTGATGAAGATGGCAAAATGGATATACTCACACTCAATAATACCAATGGCTATCAAGGATACAGCCTTCAACTCTATTTGAATAGGGATAAAAATTTCATGGAAGTCACCAAAGAGTACATCGATAAAAACCATGAAATAGGAACTGACTCTTGGATAAAATGGTTACGTCTTTTTGATTACGATAAAGATGGCGACCTGGATATAATAGCAGATGGTTTACATGGAAGCTTATTCAACAAAGAAACCAACCTCTACTGGAAGAACAACAATGGCTATTTTGTATGGACACGCATCAATTAAACGAAGACTAAAAACCAAGCCCTTGGAACCTTTCAACTGAAAGGATAAGGGATAGGATTGAAATGTATACAGAAACCCCAATAGTAAGGCGATTAGCACTAATTAAATTGTATTTAGCAAAAAGCCATTTCAAACTTAAAACCATTCCAACAACCAATATTTGACCTATTTCTAATCCGACATTAAAGCTAAATAAACTCCCTACCAGGTTTTGATTGCTAGAAAGCATCATGCGGATATAATTTGCATAGCCCATGCCATGGACCAATCCAAAGCCCAGTGCAAAAAGATATTGCAGCATCCCTTTTGTTTTCTTTTCACTACTAATGAACAAATTTGATGCTGCAGTTACAACAATAGTGCATGGAATGGCAAATTCAACCCACTCTACTGAAAAGCGAAAAATGTCTAATGCACTAAAATATAAAGTTATAGCATGCCCTATAGTAAAGGCTGACACCAATACCAATACTTTTTTCCAATCCTGAAATGAATAGATAATCGCTAAAGCAGTTATAAAATAAATATGATCAGTTGCATCCCAACTCAGAATATGTTTCCAGCCAATTTGAAAATAAAATAGAAAATCTTGCATGTTAGTGTGGGGTCTGCTAAATAAATCAGAATTTTGGGATGATGAAAATAATCAAATTCCTATTCGGTTTCACTTTGATCTCCCTACTCATTGCAGGTCATCATCCATTTTATGTGACTGTTACAGAGATAGAGTACAGTTCAAAAAACAAGGAGCTTGGCATTTCGCTCAAAACATTTCCTGATGATCTTGAAGAGACCATTAGACTGTATTCAGGAAAAAAAATTGATCTGTCTATAAAAAACAACCCTCAGATCAATCAACTCATCTCAACCTATTTGCAACAACACTTGACAATTGAAGTCAACAAAAGCAAAAAACAACTCAATTATTTGGGTTATGAAATAGA
The DNA here is from genome assembly GCA_041156925.1 of Bacteroidota bacterium. Lineage (GTDB taxonomy): Bacteria > Bacteroidota > Bacteroidia > Chitinophagales > Chitinophagaceae > Pollutibacter. The sequence continues at coordinate 4,696 of JBEBDP010000152.1, forward strand.
CAAAGAAGCAGTTTGGGTCTACTTCAATATTCCAAAAACGAGTAGCATCAAAGAATTAAAAGTCATCTCAGATGTGATGTACGAATACAAGCCAGAACAGACGAATATTGTACACATCAATGTAAATGGTAGCTCAAAAAGCTTCAAGTTAACTGCACCCAACAAAGTGATAGTGATCAACAACTAACTGGCTTCAACCTTCGTTTTTTCAGCATTTGCAATGGCAATTGCACGAATGGTTTCTGATGCAAATGCAGTGAAGGCAGCGGCTGTTACTTGATCATTGCCCAACATGGCAGGCGCACCTTGGTCTCCACCTTCTCTGATGCTTTGCACCAATGGAATTTGTCCAAGGAAATTTAAATCAAGCTGATCAGCCAAATGTTTACCACCATCTTTACCAAAAATATAATATTTGTTATCAGGCAATTCTAAAGGAGTAAACCATGCCATGTTCTCCACCAATCCAATTATCGGCACCCTAATTTGTGCTTGACCAAACATAGCAATTGCTTTTTTCGCATCTGATAGAGCAACTTCTTGGGGAGTAGTCACCACAACAGCACCAGTGACAGGAATGGTTTGAACGAGTGTTAAATGAATATCACCTGTGCCTGGAGGCATGTCAATCACTAAATAGTCCAGTTCGCCCCAATGAACATCGGTTACAAACTGACGAATGGCACTGCTAGCCATAGGACCACGCCATACCACTGCACTTTTCTCATCAACAAGCAGACCAATACTGATAAGCTTGATTCCATATTTTTCAAGCGGTACAATTTTATCCTTGCCATCGATGTGTTCCATCAATGGACGCTGTCCCCTTACACCAAACATAATGGGTACACTCGGACCATAAATATCAGCATCCATTAACCCTACTTTAGCTCCTTGTTGCGCCAACGCAAGAGCAAGATTGGCCGAGACGGTTGATTTCCCTACTCCTCCTTTACCACTTACTACAGCAATGATATTTTTAACGCCAGGCAATACTGAGGTGAGATCAACCCTGATTGAACTGGTATTGGCTGTAAAATTGACAATTACCTCTAAACCCTCATCTACATGTTCATGAATAGCCTGCTCACAATCTCTACGAATCTTCTCTTTTAAGGGACAAGCTGGTGTGGTAAGTACTATCGTAAACTCAACAGATTTGTCACCCACCACTATATCCCTAACCATATTCAACGTAACGAGGTCTTTTTTCAAGTCCGGTTCCTGTACTTGACCCAATGCCTTCAAAATCGCTTCTGTACCCATAAATAAGAAATGTTAAAAATCAATTGTTCTGCAAAAATAACCATTAACAGTCTAGTTTGTTTATCGAAAAGAAGGAGTTAATTTGTGCTAGAATGAAGACGATGAAAAAAGCCATAAAATGCTCGGTTGTTTTGCTTGCTTTTTTACCTTTTGCAGCAAAGGCCCAATTCGAAAATTTTAAAGATTCAGTGGTCCAACTCTATGGAGTGGTCATGACAGCAGATAGCCTAAGAGGACTTCCTGCAGTGACAGTCATGGTAAAAGGAACAGGAAGGGGAACCCTCACCAACAACCAGGGTGTATTTTCAATCGTTGTATTAAAAGGCGATCAAATTGAATTTTCATGCATTGGCTTCAAAGACAAAATCACCCTTATTCCTAAAAATCTTGAAGGCAATCAATACAGCATCATCCAATTAATGATTAACGATACAGCCTATCTACCGGCTGCTATTATTAAACCCCGACCAACCAGAGAGCAGTTTGAAAGGGATTTTGTGTCGACAGATGTGCCAGACGACAATATTGAAATTGCCAGGAAAAATACAGACATGGCAACACGAAGAATGCTCATGAGAACCTTGCCAAGTGATGGCAGAGAAGCCGTGAACCTAAACCTCGCCAAAAGCGCTC
>JBEBDP010000153.1:0-3045 GCA_041156925.1 Bacteroidota bacterium
CGAAATGCCATAAAAGAACGAAACTATAATGGTAAAAAAGCTGGGGCTTATTCTTGTGAAGCTTACATTAAAGGCTTGATCAGGACTAATGACTATCCAAATACTTTGTTCGGACAAACCATAGACTTTGAAGATGGTGACACATCAAAAAAGAAAATAATTTTTCTTTCAGAATCTATCTCTGATATTTTTGTCACCCAAACAAATGAAACCAAAGTTGTTGTAAAATCTACTAGAGTAAGCGGTCAAACAAATGGACTAGGATTGGCTACTCCGTTTTTATTGTCTTTCTACGAGAATATTGTTGCCTTGCCCAAATCGTTTAATCCTAGAGGATTCATTTCACCCATTGCTGATGGGGCACTTGCTTTCTACAATTATAAATATTTAGGTGCTTTCTATGAGAATAATGTAATGATCAATAAAATTTTGGTCACACCGAAGAGAAATTTCGAACCACTATTCAAGGGGTATATTCAGATAATTGAAAACACTTGGAATATACATTCAGTGAGTTTGAGTCTTAACAAACAGTCTTTGTTAGAATTTGCTGATAGAATAAAGATTGAACAACAATACGAAAAAGTTGATTTTGATACCTGGATTGTTGGAAGCCAGACCATTTATCCTGAGGTTAATTTTCTTGGATTTGATGCTGGAGGATATTTTACTACCTTATTCAGTAAATACCAACTTAATCAACAATTGGACAAAAAAGACTTTGGTAAAGTATTACTCAAGTATGATTCATTATCCAACAAAAAACCACTAGCATATTGGGATAATGCTCGTCCTATACCTTTATTGACAGAGGAAATTGCTGATTTTAGAAAAAAAGATTCTTTGGAAAAAAGGAGAGAGGATCCTGAATATTTAGACTCACTGGATAGGCGTCAAAATAAACTCAATCCATTTGGGTTAATCATTAATGGACAGACACTGATAAACCGTAATAAGAAATTAAATTATACTTATGATCCCCTGTTGAAGTCGGTAAGCTACAATACAGTTGAAGGATTAGCCCTTCAATTATCAGGATCGTTTCAAAAAGAGTTGAAAGGTAGAAATCAACTCACATTTACACCAGTCTTACGCTACGGGATGACCAATCGCCATTTCAATGCTTTCTTAAGGACAAATTATAGGTTCGGTAAAAAATATGTAAACAACATTAATGCTTCATTTGGAAGCAGAATATACCAGTTCAACAACGCCAATCCTATTCCCCAAATCATGAACACTTTTGCCACAATACTTAAAGGCAACAATTACATGAAATTATACCAAGCCAATTTTTTTCAAATGAATTATCAAAAAGGCTTTGGAGATGGTTTTGATTTTACTGGATTTGTAAATTATCAAGATAGAACACCGTTAGTCAATACCGATACAAGTTATGCTTGGGGAAGTTCTAGAATATTCAACAAGTTTACTCCAAATTATCCCACTGAGATTGTGAGTCAACCCATGAAAGCACATCAAAACTTTGTAATAGGGTTTAGAATTAATTTTAGACCTGGTACTAAATACATAGAGCTACCTGACCGTGTAATATCATCCTTCTCTCGAACACCTACTTTTAGCTTTCAATATACCAAGGCATTAAAAAATATTTTGGGTAGCGACAATGATTTCGATAAATGGCGTTTCTCTATAACTGGTGATGTTAATCTGAAGTTAGGAGGCGAATTTAAATACCGATTTGAGACAGGTGGTTTTATCAACGCTAAAACTGTAGAAGTACCGGATTACAATCACTTCATTGGTAACCTTACGCGTAAGTCAACCCCTTATGTTGAAAGTTTTCAAGTAGCGCCCTTTTATGCTTTATCCAATAAGGAAAAGATTTTTGTACAATTGAATGGAGAGTATAGATTAAATGGTTTATTAACCAATAAAATCCCTTTGATTAGACGACTAAACCTTCGGGTTGTAACAGGAGCCAATGCAATTTGGTTAAAAGATAAAAATTATACTGAAGTATTTGTTGGAATAGATAACATATTGAAGCTATTTCGCATTGATTATGTTTGGGGAATGGGGAAAACAGTTATGCCCCAAAATGGAATTAAAATTGGTATAAGAGGCTTCTCAACTTTATTCACCGATTACTAGCAATCAAAAATTTGTTTTAATTTTACACTGTTAATGATTTTGCTCAGCCTGCAACTGAGGTTTCATAAACGGAAATTAAAATCAAATTATGGCAACACTTCACAACAGAGTGTCGCGCAAATTGCTAAAAGAAAAAGCAATGGCGGACACCACTCCAAGGGTTACACTCTCTTTTTATTGCTATTTCAATATTTTAGACCCCAAGCTTTTTAGAGACGATTGGTACAAGAAACTAAATGCAATTAAAGTATTTGGTCGTATCTACGTGGCAAATGAAGGGATCAATGCACAGATCAATTGTCCCGTTGAACATTTTGAAGAACTTCGCAGTTTCATTTACGGCCATCCTGAAATGAATAATCTTCGTTTGAACAAAGCCGTTCAAGAAGATAACCACTCTTTTTATGTGCTTGATATAAAAATCAGAAATAAAATCGTAGCAGACGGTATTGAGGATCAAACGTTTTCAATGGATAACAAAGGAAAGTATGTTAATGCTTTTCAATTTAACGATATGGTTAAAGATCCAAATACTTTGGTGATTGATATGAGAAATCATTATGAGTATGAGGTAGGGCGATTTAAAAATGCAATTGAAATACCCAGTGACACTTTTAGAGAGCAACTACCCATGGCTGCAGAAATGTTTGAAGCTGAGAAGGAGAGAAACATCATCATGTATTGTACCGGAGGGATTCGTTGTGAAAAAGCCAGTGCTTGGATGTTGCATAAAGGGTATAAAAATGTTTTTCACCTAGAAGGTGGAATCATCAATTATATCAACCAAGTTAATGAGCATAAACTCGAAAATGAATTCATTGGAAAGAATTTTGTTTTTGATGAAAGGCTAGGGGAGCGCATTACTGAAGATGTAATTGCTAATTGTCATATTTGTGGCAACCCCTGTGATGTACACGTAAACTGCGCTAA
>JBEBDP010000154.1:0-3479 GCA_041156925.1 Bacteroidota bacterium
TCAATGTGTTGATTGGTGGAAATAGTCGAGATGTAAAAGCTGCTTCATTTCAGTTGTTATAATAAATAATCAGATAAATTTATAACCCTTAATTAACCAACACTAACCACCATGTTCAACGATACAGGGGCATCTTCATCTGCTGGATCTATTCATCCGCAAAATCTATTCATAGTATCACTGACGGCATCTTTAGCTGGATTTATTTTTGGATTTGATATGGTGGTGATTTCAGGAGCTGATAAAGACATTCAGCAGCTTTGGAATACATCGCCTTGGTTTCATGGGTTCTTTATCATGTCTATGGCACTTTGGGGGACAGTCATTGGGTCAATTTTTGGAGGTAAACCAACTGACAAATATGGTAGAAAGAAAATACTAATGTTGGTAGGATTGTTGTTTACTGTTTCTGCACTTGGTTCAGCATTGGCACAAGATCCATATACCTTTTCTTTCTTTCGGTTACTTGGCGGGATTGGTATTGGTATATCTTCTGTAGCAGCACCCACTTATATCTCGGAGATTTCAACAACAGATTCAAGAGGTAAGTTGGTAGCGATGTACCAGTTTAATATTGTATTTGGAATTCTGATTGCCTATTTATCCAACTATTTTCTTTCTGGTTTTGGTGGAGATAACGATTGGAGATGGATGTTGGGGGTGATGACAATTCCTTCACTTATCTATACGTTAGGTGTATTTTTTATACCTGAAAGTCCAAGATGGTTGGCTGCAAAGGGCCAGACCAAAGTTGAAGAAAATGTGAGTGTATCAACTTTACTTCAACCCAAGTACAGCAGAATTATGTGGCTTGCTTTTATGGTAGCATTTTTCAATCAATGGTCGGGAATAAATTTCATTTTATATTATGCTCCTAGAATACTAGCTGCAGCAGGCTTGGCTGAACAAGAGTCGCTTTTGAATTCAGTGGCTTTGGGTGGAACCAATCTTGTTTTCACTTTTGTTGGTTTGTACTTGATAGACCGACTAGGCAGGAAAACACTTTTGTTGATTGGCTCTTTTGGTTATATCATCAGTTTGGCAATGGTAGCATATGCATTTTACACAGGTGCCTCCTCTACTTTTTTATTGGTCTTTTTGCTGCTCTTTATTGCTGCACATGCCGTTGGTCAAGGTGCAGTAATATGGGTATTTATTTCTGAGATATTTCCAAACAAAGTAAGAGGTTTAGGTCAGGCCTTTGGAGCCAGCATTCACTGGGTATTTGCAGCATTGATAACCTTAATAGCGCCAATATTCATCGATGATGTTGATGGTATCTTCAAAGAAAACCCTTGGCCAATTTTTGCATTTTTTGGAGTTATGATGACCTGGCAGTTGTTTTGGGTTTTAACGAAAGTGCCTGAAACAAAAGGCGTGTCATTAGAAGATTTGGAAAAAAAGTTGGTTGATTAATGGCGTCTTACTGGATGCCAAAGAATCCCTACCGCAGGAAATTTTTGTAGGTATAGATTTTGTCCATTGATTTGAGTTGCTTGTTCAATTTTTATGAAGGCACTCATCTCTCTTGATCTTTCTTTGTTGTCCATAGCACGAGAAAATAAAAAAATACTAGATGCCATGGAGAGTCCGCCTGCTGCCATTAGCACAACACCTCCAACTTCCGCATTGTCGGTGCTCTCGTCCCAAATATCAAAATTTCGATCAAATAGTATAGCTCCTCCTGCAACTGCTAGTGCACCGCCACCTAGAAGTATCCATGCTGTATTTCTTTGTTGTCTGCTTCTATCAGCATAATCTTGTTTTGAAAGTCTTTTCCCTTTTTCAATTCTTTGCGCTTGCACGTTTGTGGTCAATATAGCAAGTGAAGCAATGATAAATGTCAATAAAATGTTTTTCATTTTTCAAATTTGAATGATTGGATTTATTTGATAATGTTTAAGTTTATAATTAAATGAAGTAAATATGAAAAAGCAGCTTCTTGTTATTGCTTTAACGTTGTTAACCTCTTCTGGTCTTCTTGCTCAAACCTTTGAAGTGCTTTTACCAGCATCAATCAGTGATAAGCCATTGGATGGAAGGCTTTTGTTGTTATTATCTACTGCAACATCTGGAGAACCTCGCTTTCAGATCAGTGATGATGAAGGAACACAGCAGGTATTTGGTGTTGATGTAGATCAATGGCAACCTGGTACAACGAAAAAGATTGATGCAAGGGCATTTGGTTATCCTGTAGAAACCTTGAAGAAAATAGAAAAAGGAAATTATCGCGTACAAGTAGTATTGCATATTTATGAGACGTTTAAAAGAAAGGATGGGAATGTTGTAAAATTACCTATGGATAGAGGAGAGGGACAACATTGGAACATTGCACCAGGAAATCTTTATTCAACTGTAAAAAATATCAGTTATTCATCTGATGCTAGTTTTTCTACTGCATTAACGTTTGACCAACGTATCCCGCCAATTAAAGAACCAGAAGACTCAAAATATGTGAAACACATCAAGATACAGTCTAAGTTGTTGACAGAATTTTGGGGTAGGCCTATGTATCTTGGCGCACACATATTGTTGCCTGAAGGTTGGGATAGCCATCCTAATGTGAAATATCCCCTGGCAATTTTCCATGGACACTTTCCAGAGGATTTTGGTGGATGGAGAACAACACCACCTGATCAAAATTTAGTGCCTGATACAGTGAAGCGATTCAACTTGATTGGATATAATAAAATAGTACAGCAAGAGGCGTATGATTTTTATAAAATGTGGACTGGTCCAGATTTTCCAAGAGTGATTGCAATTGAAATTCAACATGCCAATCCATTTTACGATGATTCATATGCTGTGAACTCAGCAAATATTGGTCCTTATGGCGATGCCATCACTTATGAATTGATTCCTGAAATTGAAAGAAGGTTTAGAGGTATTGGAGAAGGATGGGCAAGGTTCATGTATGGCGGTAGTACAGGAGGTTGGGAAGCATTGGCTGCACAAGTCTTCTATCCTGATCAATACAATGGAAGTTATGCTGCTTGTCCCGACCCCATTGATTTCCATCATTACATGACTGTTGATTTGTATAACCACAAAAATGCTTATTACGCAGAAGGTCCGTTTAGAAATACGTTAAGACCTGGTCACCGTGATTATCTTGGTCACATTAATGCGATGGTTCGTGATATGAATTATCGTGAGTTGGCCTTAGGGACAAAAAGCAGAAGTGGTGATCAGTGGGATATATGGGAAGCTGTTTATTCTCCTGTAGGTAAAGATGGTTATCCAACTCCTGTATTTGATAAGAAAACAGGTGTGATCAACAAATCTGTTGTCGCCCATTGGAAAGAGAATTTTGATTTAACTCATATTATCCAAAGAGATTGGCCAAAAATTGGTGATAAACTGAAAGGTAAAATTCATCTGTATGTGGGTGATATGGATAATTTTTATCTTAACAATGCAGTCTACAGTGCTGAAGATATGTTGAAGAAGCTTTCCAATCCTTCCTGTAATTGTGAGGT
>JBEBDP010000155.1:0-3933 GCA_041156925.1 Bacteroidota bacterium
CCCATCTTATCTGAACCAGCATAATTTCGCTTGTAACTGTTGAGCGTTGCAGTAAAACCATAGGTAACGCCAGATTTACCAATGTACATGAGTGAGTCACTTTCTAGATAGCCTTTCATGAAGCCATCAAAATCACCTCTGTTCCATGCTTGGGTTTGCTTGTCTAAAATGGATAATATTTGTTGCTCGTCTTTCGACTGAGAAAAAACAAAACAAGGAAGTAATAAGAGTAGGAATAATTTTTTCATTTGTTATGCCCAGGCCCTATCGCCTTTTTGGTAAGGTATACAGCCTTCATATTTTCCTGGCACTGCTACATAGCGCAAGGCTTGTGTGGCGCCAATTTCAGAGGTAAAATAACCAAGCAAGGTGAGTTGCTTCATCATAGCAAAATAATGATTGGGGTCGCCTTCTTTTTTCTTTTCATTATACGCCTTCAATTCTTTATTGATTTCATTGAAGAGCGATGTACGCTCCTCAGGTGAACTCTCCATGAAAGATTTACTGAATTTTGCTTTTGCTGCTTCATCTATTTTTGCCAACCCTTCACTAAAGATTTTTTGATCTTTTTCCTCATAGCAATCAGTGACCATAACCTGCATGAACTCACCCACTTTAGCGGCTTTTGCACCAGGGGTATTGGTTGTTGGAATAATTGTTTCAGCTACTTCATCCAGAAAAGCAAGTTGCTCTGGAGTTAGGCTAAAAGCAAATGCTCCTTTATCAGAAGTTTTGCATCCTTGTAAAAATGCAGCACCACCAATAACAGTACCTCCGAAAATTAAGGCTACCCTTTCTAAAGCTTCGCGTCTGTTCATATGCAAGTTTTATGATTTTAAAAATACAAAAGAATCACCAAAAAATACAAATGGCTTAACTTGCAGGTAATGCCATTGATAGAAATAAGCATACCGAAGTCGATTGCCAATGCACTCAGCCTTTCGCAACGTACCCCTGGGGATCAACAACGCAGGGTACTGAAGAAATTGCTGAAAAAAGCTGCACCAACGGAATTTGGTAGGCATTACCAATTCGGTTCTCTTTTAGGGAATAAGGATATTGAGCGAGCGTTTAGGCAGGCAGTTCCTCACCACGACTATAATACCATCTATAACCAGTGGTGGAAGCAGACCCTGGAGGGTAAGACTGATGTATGTTGGCCTGGCAAAATAAATTACTATGCCTTAAGTTCAGGCACCTCTGAAGCTGCAAGTAAATACATACCCATTTCCAAGGAGCTGATGAAGGGCAACAAGATCATCATGATCAAACAATTGCTCTCTTTAAGAACCTACGAGAATATCCCCTGGAAATCTGTCGGCAAAGGCTATTTGATGTTGGGTGGGAGTACGGAGCTCCAAGAGGGACCAGGATATTTTGCTGGAGACCTGAGTGGGATTACTGCAAAAAAGGCACCACTTTGGTTTAGCCCTTTTTACAAACCGGGTAAGAAAATTGCTAAAAAACGAGACTGGAACGAAAAACTAGAAGCCATAGTTGAACAAGCGCCAAATTGGGATATTGGCTTTGTTGTTGGGGTACCTGCATGGATTCAAATGTGTATGGAAATGGTTGTTAAGCGCTACAACCTGAACCATATCCACGAAATATGGCCCAATCTTGCATTTTTTTGCCATGGTGGCGTTGCCTTCGAGCCTTATAAAAAGGGATTTGAAAAATTATTAGGCAAACCTCTCACCTATATTGAAACCTATTTGGCATCAGAGGGTTTTATTGCGTACCAGGACAGACAATATCCAGAAGGAATGAAACTGGTACTTAACGAACATATTTACTTCGAGTTTGTACCCTTCGATGAAAATAATTTTAGCAATGCCGGAGATCTTGTTGATCAACCTCAATCATTATCAATTGATGAAATAGAAGAGGGGAAGGAATATGCTTTATTGATGAGCACAACTGCTGGAGCATGGCGTTATTTGATTGGCGATACTGTTAAGTTGGTGAACAAAGAGAGATCAGAAATCATCATTACAGGCAGGACAAAGCATTTCTTAAGTCTTGTTGGCGAACACCTCAGTGTTGACAACATGAATAAAGCCATACAGGTGGCTGCTGAAAAATTAAACATCAATTGTCCAGAATTCACTGTTGCAGGTTTCCCTATCGATAGGTTTTTTGGCCACCAATGGTATGTAGCATGTGATGACAAAGTAGATGCACTTGCTTTGACGCAAATCATTGATGAAACACTCAAAGAAATCAATGACGACTATGCAGTTGAAAGGAAAAGCGCATTGAAAGATGTAGTGGTAAACGTTTTACCAGAGCATGTATTTATGGACTTTATGGAGAAAAAAGGAAAAGTGGGTGGCCAGCATAAATTTCCACGCGTTTTAAAAGGACAACTTCTAGAAGAATGGAAGGAATTCATCAATCAGCATAAACATTAAAGCTCAGCCATGTTGGAGTCGGTGATCAAAGGGTTTGGACTGGGCATGATTCTTGCCATTTCAGTTGGACCTGTCATTTTTACCATCCTCAAACAAAGTCTTAATAACGGACAAAAAGGTGGATTCAGTTTTGTAGCGGGCGTATGGTTCAGTGACATTTTGTTGGTGTTCATCAGCAATATGTTTTCAACACTAGTAGTGAGTGCACTTGAATTTAAATCTACGATTGCCTATATAGGTGCCGCTTTCGTCATATCACTGGGCATCTATTATCTATTTTTCAAAAAAATATATATTGGAGAAGACAAAAATGTGACGGTAGTACAGTTTGGCAAAAAAGCATTCACCAAAGCTTTTATGTCGGGCTTCCTCATCAATACGCTTAACCCAAGCGTGATGTTGTTCTGGCTCATAAATGCTACCGCATTTGCTGCATCCAATACCATTACTGAAAGAATTATTATTTTCAGTGTATGTCTTGGCGTGAACATTCTTGCTGATATTTTAAAAGTAGTACTAGCAGCAAAAGTCCGCCATAGCTTAACTCCTCATAACATCAATATCATCAATAAAATATCAGGCACAATACTCATAGGCTTTGGACTTGCTATTATATACGGAATTAAATTCCTCAATCATTAACACATGAAAAACACAATGCCTTTCTTTTTATTGATAACAATTGCTCTTGTAGCGGGTTCTAGATGCTTAGCACAAGGCTCTGATATGGTTGTATTAAAAAAAGGCGCCGACAAAACACTCAAAACGTATATCGCAGGTTCACAAATTCATTTCATCAGTATTGCAGGAAACGAAGTGGAAGGCAATATCAAAAAGATTGAAAGAGACAGCATATTCATACATACTTATGATTCAAGAGCAGCCTATACCATGTGGGGTACAAGTTTCTGGGATACTGTTTCGGTAAGTCTTTCACGCTACCATATTTCAGAAATAAGAGAAATCATCAAACCAAGATCAGGCTTTGGTTTTATCAAGAATGGATATTTATTCATGGTTGCTGGTATTTCTTATGCTATTCTTCATGTAGTGAATGCACCTATATTAGATCAGCCCATTATACCAGGACAACTTGCAGTAGCAGGAGGAATTACAGCTACGGGTGTTGTGTTGAACAGGATACATAAAAATACAGTCAGACTGGGCAAGAAACATTATCTACAATACATCCCTTTAAAATAATTTCCCTTGTTTCGACTGATTAAAAAAATCATCATTGGGATTTTCATTTCACATCTACTTTATTTAGTACTTCTAAAATTTGTAGATGCACCTATCACCATTACACAACTGAATAGCATTTTCAATGGAAATGGCTTCAAGAGAACACATGTTAATCTCAACGAAATCTCGATACATGGAAAATTGGCAGTAATTGCATCAGAAGATCAATTGTTTCCAGACCACAATGGATTTGACATCAAGAGTATAAAAAAAGCATTGGCCTACAATAAAAGAAAACCAGGAAGAGTAAGAGGCGCATCCACTATAAGCCAGC
>JBEBDP010000156.1:0-2682 GCA_041156925.1 Bacteroidota bacterium
GGCTGTTCAGTATAGACTGGTGCTGCTATTTGTTCTCTGGCAACGAACTCTTTAACACCTTCTTCCACAGGAGGCTCAACAATATATTTCTGCTCATTACCCTCTCCAGCAACTGGCTTACGATTGACTACAAAAGCAACTTGGTTTGTAGCATTTTCTATGGACACACTTGAATTTGTATTATTAGTTTGAGGCAAATTATTAATTGGCTCAATGCTGTTAACCTCAGGCGTTACATTCACTTCAGTTTTAACCAAGGTTTGATCAACTGAATTAGTTCCCATGAACCACCAAATTAATCCGGCTGTTACAATTGTACTTGCTGCAACTGCTGCAAACCTGAATATTGAAATAACTGGAGCTGCGGTTCGTTTGTATAGGTTCTCTTTATTTGGAAATTGAATACTTAAATCTGGCTCGAAACGATAAGTATTTTCTAGCTCATTAAAGTATTCAGCAGTCAAGGTTGAATGATCAGCAAACTTGATTTCAGTTTCTGGCTGAAAACGCATACCCATCATCAAATCAAATTCTTCTTGTAATGAAGGGTTTTGTTTAACAAATTTCAAAACAGCTTCTTGCTCTGCAACGGTCAACTCACCGTCGGCATAAAGCAAAAACCAGTCCTCGTAATTTGATAAATTGATCATGCGTTAGATAATATTTTCAAGTTTGCCTACTATTTCCTTGAGTTGAATTCTCGCTCTGTGCAAATACACTTTAACCTGACTCGCATTCAAAGCTGTTATTTTTCCAATCTCCTCGTATGAATACCCTTCATAATCTTTCAAGAGGATAAGTGATTTCTGCAAGGGTGTCAATTGTTGTAAAGCCTTTTCCAATTCTTTTTTAAAAGAAGGAATTTCACCCTGATCAATTTTTGTCTCTTCGCTAAACTCATCCTTCAACACAATTCTTTTGTTTTTTCTGATATGGTCAATCATCTGATTGTAAGCCACTGTAAAAAGATAAGATTTTGCTGTAGCTGCGTTCACCTTGTCCCTGTTCAACCACATTTTCTCGAAAGCAGATTGTACCACATCTCGGGCATCTTCTTCGTGCTGAAGATTTTTCAGGATGAACCTGTACACACCATCAGCATGGGCACTTACACAGTTGTTGTAATCTCTCTCGGTCATTTAGCTTTGGTAAGGGATACAATAATGTGACGTAATGGGGTTGGAAAAGTTACAAGAGGATGAAAAATCAATAACGGCGGAATAAAAATCTTGGAATTGCATGCCAAAGGGGCATACCGGCACTGATTTTTTCAGTTTTCTCAACCATTTCTGGAGAATTTACCTTGTTGAGTTGGTTAAGTGACCACGACTTAGGCAGGAACATTAAGCCTGCGATTAATACAAAGGCGACAAGAAATAGTCCAATAGCGTAAAAAGTCCGGGGCTTTCTCATAAACTGTACAACGAAGTTACAAGGCTTTTGTTACAAGGAAATGTGAAAAAGTAGGTTTTTCCTAAACAAAAAGAAGCCCTTGAATGCAGTAAATTGCATCACTTTCTACTTTAACTCTACTTATTTATTATACCATGAACGAGACGCTCATCACAAGATTGACCGCAGAACTAGCGGAAATTCAAGAAGCTGGCCTTTTCAAAAAAGAGAGAATTATCGAGAGCCCCCAAGGTCCAGTTATCCAAGTTGGAGGAAAAGAGGTGCTTAACCTGTGCGCCAATAACTACCTCGGACTCTCCTCTCATCCTAAAATTATTGAGGCAGCCAAACAATATATCGATGAGCGTGGATACGGACTGAGCTCAGTGCGTTTCATTTGTGGTACGCAAGACATACACAAAGAGTTAGAAGCGAAAATTTCTAAATTTTTAGGGACAGAAGACACCATCCTTTATGCAGCAGCTTTTGATGCGAATGGTGGTGTATTTGAACCTTTGTTCCACGAGCAAGACGCCATCATCTCAGATGAATTGAACCACGCATCTATTATTGATGGTGTTCGTCTATGCAAAGCACAACGCTATCGCTACAAACACAATGATATGGCTGATCTTGAAGAACAACTCAAGACAGCTCAAGCACAACGCACCAGGATCATTGTAACCGATGGCTCATTCAGTATGGATGGCACTATCGCTCAGTTGGATAAAATTGTTGAACTAGCAGAAAAATACGATGCCGCCATCATGATTGATGAATGTCATTCTTCAGGCTTCCTCGGTAAGACTGGAAGAGGAACGCATGAACATTGTGGTGTAGTGGGTAAAATTGATATCATCACAGGTACACTTGGTAAAGCACTCGGTGGAGCATCAGGTGGTTTTACCAGCGGTAGAAAAGAAGTAATTGAAATGCTGCGTCAGCGCAGTCGCCCTTATTTGTTCTCCAATACATTGGCACCATGTATTGTTGGTGTTTAAATTGAAGTATTGGATTTGTTGAGCGAAACGACTGCCCTAAGAGATAAACTCGAGTGGAACACCACCTACTTCAGAGAAGAAATGACCAAAGCTGGTTTTGATATCAAGCCTGGTGTGCATCCAATTGTACCGATCATGTTGTATGAGGCGACTGTCGCACAAGAAATGGCTGCTAAATTATTGGAAGAAGGTATTTATGTAATTGGGTTCTTCTTCCCGGTAGTTGCCAAAGGAAAGGCAAGAATCCGTGTGCAATTGAGTGCTGCTCATGAAAAAGAACACCTAGATA
>JBEBDP010000157.1:0-2726 GCA_041156925.1 Bacteroidota bacterium
ACCGACTCCAGGTATTTCAGACCTTTCAGCGAAGCAGTCCTCAATTTTAGTCCCATGCAAGACGTAAAAGGCTTCCATGGCATAGACGAACGCTTGGGCAAAGAGGACCTGAATAGAATGATTACCTTCTATCGTTTGTTCATCCAAGAATAAAATATTTGGATAAGTTTACATATTAATCGTAATTTTACGATTAATATGGGAGCAACTAAATCAGCAGACTACACAACAAAAGAATTAAGCATTGCGAAATATGCTAAGGCATTATCGCATCCAGCAAGAATTGCCATTTTAAATCTGTTACTAAAAAAGCAATCTTGTATATGTGGTGACATTGTAGAAGAATTGCCTTTATCACAAAGCACAGTATCACAACACTTAAAGGAGCTAAAAGAAGCTGGACTCATCAAAGGAGATATTGATGGAGTATCCGTTTGTTATTGCATAGACGAGAGGGAATGGAAAAAAGCCAATTCGTTAATCAATAGCTTTATGGAATTGTTCAAAGGAAATAAATCTGATTGTTGCTAAAAGAATTAATAATACTCTAAATAAATTTTATGCCAACTGAAGAACAATTAAAAGAAATCGTTAGAAAAAAGTATAGTGAAATTGCATTACAAGACAAGGAAACCAATATGTCGTCTTGCTGCGGCGCCGGTGGTTGTTCTACGGAAGTATACAACATCATGAGCGACGACTACACTTCACTAGAAGGATATAACGCAGATGCTGATTTAGGTTTAGGTTGCGGACTGCCAACACAATTTGCGAGAATCAAGAAAGGTGATGTTGTTGTTGATCTTGGTAGTGGCGCAGGAAACGATTGCTTTATTGCAAGACATGAAACAGGCGAAACAGGGAAAGTAATCGGAGTTGACTTTACACCAGCCATGATTGACAAGGCAAGAGCAAATTCAGAAGCAAGAGGATTTAATAATGTAGAATTCAGGCAAGGAGATATCGAGCATATGCCAATTAGTGCTAATGTAGCAGATGTAATTGTCAGCAATTGTGTATTAAATCTTGTTCCCAATAAAAATGGTGTATTTCAAGAAATCTATCGTGTTTTGAAAGCTGGAGGGCATTTTAGTATTAGTGATGTTGTGCTAGTAGGTGCATTGCCTGATGGCTTACGAAAAGATGCCGAAATGTATGCAGGTTGCGTTTCAGGCGCAATTCAGAAACAAGTTTATCTTGAACTAATTCATGCGAATGGATTTGAAAATGTAATCATTCAAAAAGAAAAAGCGATTGTGATTCCTGACGATATTTTAAAAAATTACTTGTCTCAGGATGAAATACATTCATTCAAAACTGGAGATACAGGTATTTTTAGTATAACCGTTTTTGCTCAAAAACCAATCAACCAAAACAAATGCACACCAGGAGGTGGTTGCTGTTAAATCTATCATTATGAAAAAAGTCTTGGTACTTTGTACGGGCAACAGTTGCAGAAGTCAGATTGCCCATGGATATCTAAAAAAGTTTGCAGAAGGTAAAGCAGAAATATACAGTGCTGGAGTAGAAACACATGGTGTAAATCCAAAAGCAATTGCTACCATGCAAGAAGATGGCATTGATATTTCTAATCACACTTCTAACAATGTAAATGAATACAGGGATATTGATTTTGATTATGTGATTACTGTATGCGATCATGCAAAAGAGGTTTGTCCTTATTTCCCTAGCAATGCAGAATTGTTTCATTACAACTTCCCTGATCCAGCCAAGGCAAAAGGAACAGATGAAGAAATCAAAAGAGAATTTGAACGTGTAAGAGAAATGATCAAGCGTTATTCTATGGATTTTGTCAAGAACCATCTAGCGAATTAATTATTAATGAAAGAAACTAAAATTGGATTAAAAGAAAACTGGAAGCAGTTCACCATTTTAGTTATTGTAAATGCATTTGTGGGAGGAATGGTTGGACTCGAAAGATCCATATTCCCACAGTTTGCATCAACCAAATTTGGGATCGTATCCAATACAGCCATACTCGCTTTTATCATTGTATTTGGCGTATCCAAAGCAATTTCTAATTATTTCACAGGACGCTTAGCCAATCTATTCGGAAGAAAAAATTTACTCATAGCAGGATGGCTACTGGCTTTGCCAATTCCATTTATATTAATTTATGCAAACTCATGGTCAATTGTTGTGCTATCGAATATTTTATTAGGGATTCATCAAGGATTGACGTGGAGTAGTACTGTGGTGATGAAGATTGATATTGTAGGTCAAAAAAACCGGGGACTTGCAATGGGATTAAATGAATTTGCGGGTTATTTAGCTATTGGATTGATGGCTTTGTTTACCGGATACATTGCCAATAACTATGGTGTTAGTCCCTACCCTTTCTATCTTGGATTTCTTGTGGCACTGACTGGTTTACTATTAACCATCTTTTTCGTAAAAGAGACGACCCAATTCATGAAACTTGAACAAGTAGAGAGCAAAGTTCAAAACTTGAAAAATATTTTTTGGGAAACAACTTATAAAAATCGAACACTTGGTTCAGTAACCCAAGCTGGATTAGTCAATAACTTGAATGATGGCATGATATGGGGGTTATTACCGATATTATTGGTGAGCTTGGATTACAGTTTTACTGAAATAGGTGTAATAGCTTCAATCTATCCAACAGTCTGGGGTGTATCACAATTGATAACAGGTAAATTATCTGATACCCTATCAAAAAAAAGAATGTTGTTCTGGGGAATGCT
>JBEBDP010000158.1:0-3907 GCA_041156925.1 Bacteroidota bacterium
TCGTTTTGTTGAATGCGTCTATTGAAAAAACCTTATTCAAAAAGAAGAATGGTATTTTCAGATTGTCTGGTTTCGATATCTTCAAGCAGAACCAAGCAATTGCTAGAACTGTAAATGGGAACAATATCATTGATACACGCGTAAATAGATTAACACGTTATTTCATGATGAGTTTCATTTACAGGTTCAATAAGTACTCTGGTAAACAGCCTGCAGGTGGTGCACCTTCAGGAATGGGTACAAGGGAAATCAGAATGATGTAATGTTATAGTTTGGTATTTTTTTCAAACTACATTTGAATATCTTAGCTAAGTATATTCAAATGTTTAAATGGATTCATTAACACATATTGTACTTGGCGCTTGCGTTGGAGAGTTGATCTTGGATAAGCAAGCAGGAAGAAAAGCGGTACTTTGGGGAGCTTTAGCCCAAAGTGTTCCCGACATTGATTTTATTGCAGGTATGTGGATGCCAGTTAGTACTGAATTATTGGCGCATAGGGGTATCACACATTCTTTTCTATTTGCTTTTTTAGCAGCCTTTTTTTTAGCTTTAATAGCTGCAAGATGGCACAAGGCCGAGCCAATATCATTGCGTAAATGGTTTTGGTTTTTTTTAATTGAAATAGGATGTCATCTCTTTTTAGATGCCATGAATAACTATGGAATTGGTTGGTTTGAGCCGTTTACATCAACACGCATTTCTTTTAATGTGTTGTATGTAGCCGATCCTTTGTTTACAATTGTTGCTTTGGTTTCTTTCTTGTTTTTACTCTTTGCAAAAACAGTTCATAAGCATCGGTTGAAATGGGCTAGAGTCGGCGTTTTTGCATCCTTGCTTTATTTGAGTTTTGCGTTATTTAATAAGTTTAGCATAGATAAGAAAGTGCAAGAAGAAATGGTATTAAAAGGGAAAGAATCGAATCAGTATTTTACCACTCCAACTTTGTTTAATAATTTTTTGTGGTTTGTGGCTATTGAAGACAGTGCTGGATATCAAATTGGTTATCGATCAATCTTAAATGATAAGGTGCCAATGAAAACAACCTATTTCCCTAAAAATGAGAGACTGTTAGATCCAGTTCATGATCATAAAGAAGTAATGGAATTGAAGACCTTCTCACAGGGTTATTATACCGTTGAGCATTGGGGGGATACGCTGGTGTTTAATGATTTAAGGTTTGGGCAAACCAATGGATGGGAAGATTCTAAAAGTAGGTTTGCTTTTCACTATTATTTATCTCATCCAACAGATAATGACCTCATCGTGCAGCGTGGACGATTTGCAAAATTCAATCAAGCGTCTGCATTAATCATGTGGAATAGAATCTTAGGTAAATAATTAGATACATAACTATGGTTAGTGTAATAAAAAAAAGAGTCCTAATGGACTCTTTTTAAGTATTGGTATAACTAATGTTAGATGCCCATTTTCTTTTTCAAGTTAGCATCAATTGCATCCAAGAATTCTTCTGTGTAGAGATAATGCTCACCATGATTCACTTTATTGCCGTGAATACAAACAGCTAAATCTTTAGTCATTTTACCTTCTTCAACAGTCTCGATACATACTAGCTCTAATGCATTCGCAAAATCAATCAATGCTTGGTTATCATCTAATTTACCTCTGAACGCCAAACCTCTTGTCCATGCAAAAATTGATGCAATAGGATTAGTACTTGTTGGTTTACCTTTTTGGTGATCTCGATAGTGTCTTGTAACAGTTCCGTGTGCTGCTTCAGACTCCATTGTTTTTCCATCAGGAGTAACTAAAACTGAAGTCATTAAACCAAGTGAACCGAAGCCTTGTGCTACTGTATCACTCTGTACATCACCATCATAGTTCTTACAAGCCCAAACGAATTTGCCATTCCATTTCAATGCACTTGCAACCATGTCGTCAATCAATCTGTGCTCATAAGTGATGCCTGCGGCTTCGAAAGCTGATTTGAATTCATTTTGATAGATTTCTTCAAATATATCTTTGAATCTGCCATCATATTTTTTCAAGATGGTGTTCTTGGTGCTCATGTACAAAGGCCATCCTTTTTGAAGAGCCATGTTAAAGCAGCTTCTTGCAAAACCCATAATACTTTCATCGGTATTGTACATGCTCATGGCAACACCAGCACCTTTGAATTGGTATACTTCGTGTTCAATGATTTGTCCGTCTTCACCTTCGAATTTTACAGTCAACTTTCCTTTTCCAGGAACCACGAAATCAGTCGCGCGGTATTGATCGCCAAAAGCATGACGTCCAACAATAATTGGACTATCCCAATTGGAAACAAGACGAGGAATGTTTTTAATTACAATTGGCTCACGGAATACGGTACCATCAAGAATATTGCGGATGGTTCCGTTTGGACTCTTCCACATTTGCTTGAGGTTGAATTCTTTTACACGAGCTTCATCTGGGGTAATGGTAGCACATTTAATACCAACGCCATATTGCTTGATTGCATTTGCAGCATCAATGGTTACTTGATCATTCGTTTCATCTCTGAATTCAACACCAAGGTCATAATATTTGATATCAAGCTCAAGGTAGGGTAGAATCAATTTGTCTTTGATGAACTTCCAAATGATTCTAGTCATCTCATCGCCATCTAGCTCTACAACTGGGTTGTGTACTTTTATTTTTGCCGCCATAATTATGTTATTACGGCGGCAAAGGTACAACCAAAGGCTTAATAATACAATTGAAATAGCTCTTTTTAGGCCTCAATTTCCTCTATAGCTCGAGTAGGCTCTGCATGTCTTTCAGCAATCTGGCGAAGTTTATCAATGGCCATGAATTTGAAATGTTTTGCCCTAAACCTGATAAGTTGTTCTTGATCAAAATCAGCAAGAATTCTGGACACTTGTTCTTTAGTTGTTCCTGCTAGATCAGCCATTTCTTGGCGGTCGATGTGAACCTTAATTCCCATACCAATTTGCTTGTAGTTGTAGGTTTCAGCCAGGTGGACCAAAATACCTGCAACTTTTTCACGAACAGTCTGCTGGGCAATTTGAAGAAGTTTTACTTCAGTAGTTCTGATTTCTTTCAAGAATATCTTTCTGAGTTCTTCCTGTAGGTTCTCATTTTTCTGCATAAGATTTTTAAAGAATCCTAGCTCAATAAAGCATACTCTTGTGTCTTCAATGGCGGTCGCGGAATAAGGTTGTAGTCCAGTATAGCTTAAGAAGCGATGCCCCATTGTTTGTCCAGGACCAATCAATCTCAAAATAAATGGACGTTGCTTGTCGGCGTTCATTTCTAGTTTAATAACACCAGATTGTACGAAATAAAGGCCATTGATTTCATCACCTTCGCGGAAGATTAGTTCACCTTTTTTGAACTCATAGTGATGTTTATACGGCTTGTAAACATTAAGCTGATCAGGACCGAAAGATTTGAGCATGATGCAATTCTTCACAGTGCAAGTCTGGCAATAGGACGTGATTCGGGTCATAACGTAGGGTTTAATTGGTTTAAAAAAACGGGTTTACCCTACTAATCAGAAAATAACAGAAATGTACTAATCAGTCTTTATGCTGTAAAGGTTCAGGAATCGAAAGTAGATAAAAATGACAAGAGTTGACTTTTCAGATGATTTTAGTCATAAATTATTGCGTTTAGTCAATTTTGTTTTCATTGTGTTTATCGTTATTTTTGCTGCCCTTAACAAATCCGGCGTGATAGCTCTGGTGGTTAGAGCGTTGGATTAATATTTATGGCGGGGTAGCTCAGGTGGTTAGAGCGTTGGATTCATAACCCAAAGGTCTCGGGTTCAACTCCCGATCCCGCTACAAAGGTCTCTGAAAAGAGACCTTTTTTTGTTACCACTGATACTAAGTTCCTCTTGATTACTGGGTATGTTATTTGTGATTTATCAGATATATGTAAAAAATATTTGTCAAAATGT
>JBEBDP010000159.1:0-5292 GCA_041156925.1 Bacteroidota bacterium
TTGAACCTAGTTTTTGGTAGTATATGAATATGAAATATAAATATTTACTCGGACTGATTTTATTGGTTGTCTCTACCGCAAGTAAAGCACAACAAAACAATACAACTGTTTTCCAAGCATGGGCTGATCAGCAAGTTTGTATAACAGGTGAAGAAATTTGGATTGATGGTTATGTAAGTCAAGAATTGACTAATGTAAAATCTATTACCATGCGCTTGGTTGATCGCAACGGACAAACCAAGTCGGAAGTAGATGTGATTCCACAACGAAAAGGTTTTAATGGTTATATCAGTATCCCAGAAAATTTGGTAAGCGATTACTATTTCATTGATTGCTTTGCAAAGGGAATTAATGCAACATCAAAGCTTCAACCCATTATGGTTATCAATCCAAGATTGGCACCAAATGCAAGCTGCCCTTCAGCACCTTTATCTTCATCAACTAGCAACAACAACCAAATCACTATTAAAACAACAAAAGAAATATTCAATCCAAGATCTCCCGTAAGATTAGAACTTGAAATGACTGCTGCATTGGATCAAATAAGTGTTTCAGCAGTCATGCATGATGCGTTGTCTGCAAAAATGGATTCAATTTCAAATTTGTTTCCACTTTCATTTAACCACAACAGCAACGGAGAGCTTGAAAATGAAGGTCAGCTTATATCTGTTTCAGCAACAACTGCTGATGGTCCATTAAAAAACACAAAACTCATAGCTGGTTTAAAAGGATCAAAATCAGTTATAGGCACCAGTATCACAAATGAACTTGGTGTTGCAAAATTCATTTTGCCTCTTACATATGACCCAAGAATGTTAGTTGTTTCATCACTTGGCAGTAAAAAAGAAAAAACAAGTTTTATAGTTGGTAAAACAGTAAGCGACAATCAACTGATTCAATTTCCTTGTCTAGCACTCAATGAATCTATGCGTCCACTGATTGACAATAGAATTTTCAACAGCAGAGTAACCAATCGTTTTTATGGCATTAATACAAAATCAGTAGAAACTGTTGAGAGAGATACAAGTGATTTTTATGGTAAACCAGATGTTGTTTTCCAACTAGACGACTATGTCAGGTTTCCCAATATGGAAGAAGTAATTAGTGAGATTATCCCACAACTCAGGGTAAAGAAGAACAAAGAAGAAATGATTTTACAAGTATTGAACACACCTTATAAAACATTCTTCGAACAAGAAGCACTTGTACTATTAGACGGCGTTCCAGTTACCAATACCAAGGCCCTCATTGAAGCAGATCCGCTTCTTACTAAGTCGATTGAGATTGTTGCTAGAAAATACATGCAAGGGAACGCTGATTTCAATGGTATAGTTCATTTCAAAACTTACCGTGGCGATCAGGCCAATCTCCAACAAGTCACCAATGAAGGAAACTTTATCTTAAACGGTCTACAAGAAACATCTTCCTACCAAAATCTTGATCATTCAAAGAAAGCAGACCGACTCCCAGACATGAGAAATTTACTTTGGAGAGATGCAAACATAAACCCAGATCAAATCAAATCTGGCTTAAAGTACTTTACATCAGACATAGAAGGAAATTTCAAAATTATTGCTAAAGGGATAAACGCCAACAAAGAATTGGTGATGGGCGAAAAGATTATAGCAGTTGTAAAGGAATAATTAGTTAATCAATTTCTTATTTCAATAAACGCTCAAGAAAAGAGCGAAAGGGCTCTACTATTTTGAGTTCACAATAACCTGCTTCTTCATTTGCCTTTTTTAAAATCAGTTCAATTTGTTGAGTAGTAAATTTCTGTTGCAAGGACTTATCCTTACTACTACTTATTGCATTCAAGCCTAGTTCAGCGATTGCTGCTAGAGAAATAGCATGTGGTTTAAAATCTTGTAGCGCAGGAATATTTTGTATATCTATTGTTGCCTGTGCTGCATCTTTTTTCCAAGAATTGAATAGATTCTCTATTTCAACCAATTGTACATCATCTTGGTTTGAATCATAAGTGGCCAGTTGCTTTTTTGCTAAACGAACAGCTTTCTGATCTGGCACAGCAATATCGGCTAGTAGACTATAAGGAGAAAACCTGGTGAAATTATCAGCACGATTGCGTTTGTATCCCTGAACAGGTTCTAACAATTGTACCAAATTTGAAAGGGATGTAACATCTTCTTTTCCTGTCAGTCTCCTCAACATCATGTCTCGATTCTTGATATGGGTTAAGCCAAGCGATTCCAAGTAAACTGAAATTCCATCAAGTCTGCGGTACATATCTTCTACATCTCTAACATCAGCAGGCGACCATAGTCGTTCTGCAATAGCTGCTGTTCTTGGCCATACTCTTGAATCAAAGGTTTCAGCACTCACATGTTCTGTCCACATAGTTGCCTCACCACCCAGAATCAATTTTTCCTCTTCTTTAGTAATCAACTTCTCCCCTTGCTTAATTTTCTTGATGATCTCTGATTCAAATCGATCAAAATTGGCTTCACTATCTGGAACAATCTCCTCATTTCTAAATGGAATGGGATCGGTCAAATAATGATAGGATGCTGGTTGCACCAAATCAATATAGTATCCTTTTGACAATATACTTTTATAACCATTTTTAGCAGAAGACAGCAAAGCTTCCATACCACGCCAGGATTGAATGACAATATCTTTTGGTACACCCTTTTCAACTAACATATGGTAATTACCTTCCTCAAAATATTGTTTTGCTTCAGCTGTACTTAATTCTTTCATCAATACTTCATCCCATCCAATGGCAATCTTTCCATTTTTTTGAAGTATCGATTGTACTTTTCTATTGAAATAATTTTGGAGTTGAAGTGTTGTCTTGAATCCATTTTCTTTCATAAATGATTGGATAGAAGGATTTTTTTTCCAATCACGCCCTGTATTTTCATCTCCTCCAATGTGAAAATATTGATCAGGAAACAACGAAGCCACTTCTGTTAGCAAAGAATCAAGAAATGTATAGGTTGTAGATTTTGTTGGATCCAAGGTAGGATCAAATACACCCCAATGATCTTGCAATGCATATTGCCTTTGTATAGAAGCTAAATGTGGATAAGCAAAAATCATTGCAGTGCTGTGCCCAGGCACATCTATTTCAGGAACAACTCGTATCCCCCTTTGATGTGCATAGTCTATCATCTCCCTCACCTGTTCATGTGTGAAATACATACCATCTGAAGCTACCTCATGTAAACGAGGATAAACTTTAGATTCAATGCGGTAGCCTTGGTCATCACTGATATAAAAATGAAGCACATTCATTTTTACTGCAGCCATTGCATCAAGTGTGCGCTTGATAACATCCATTGGCATAAAATGATAGGGCTGAGAAATCAGTAAGCCTCTCCAAGGAAACCTAGGTTCGTCTTCAATAGACATCCCTTTGAAAAAATATCCGTTTGCATCTGATTGAATCAATTGCATCAACGTCTCTAATCCTCTAATTGCCCCAATATCATTGTTGGCAGTCAGTAGTATTTGATTTTTATCTATTTGAAGAGCGTAGGACTCATCAACGCCTAACTTGATCTCCCCTTTCTCTTTTACAATGATGGTTAACCCCTTTTCTTTAATGTTACTCTCAGACCCAACCATCCAAGTTTTGAAAAACAATCCTGTTTTTTCCGCAACACGCTGCATGAAACGCGATGCTTCTTTGTATATCCTAGGATCGGGATTACCCTTAATCTCTATTTGGAAGGAAGTGGAAAGACGAAAATCATTTCCATGTGTTTTATACTTTGCTGGTAAAGGCATGACGGATGGAGACTGAGCAACAGCACAGCATACGATTACTGTAAAAAAGAATACCAAGTATGCCTTCATGATAAAACCAATTTGGCCAATGATTGCCAAAAAGCTGAATAGCCTTCCCAATAAACAAAGTTGCAGCCCCAATGTGGACTAGGATCTGAGGTATAGGCCAACACCTTGCCAGTACCTGTATTTCGTAGAATGATAGCAGGATCTCCTGTCTCTTTGAACCTTGCTATTACAATGGAGTCTTCCAATAAGGTTGTTTGGTTGTATCCCAAAATTGGTGGGCAACCATCGAGGTTTAAATCGGGACAAAGCGCTGCTCCCTCTGGTGTAACTTCCATCGAAAATCCTTCAGTGGTTTCTACCAGATCTTCAAAATCCAAACATTTTACTGGTAAGATCTCTTTTAATCTTGTTCTACCCCAACCACCTTTTCCCAATTCACCGGTAAATGAATACCATCCACCCAAAAACATGTATCTACCCCCTGCTTGCGCATGTTCTACAGACAACCTGATACGATCAGGAAAGGTGAGTACTTCCTTACCAAATTTGCTTCTGTCAAAAAACTTTGGAGACAATTGAAACAGTTTGGCATCTACATCGCTAAATATAATGAGATCATATTCTGCCAAAATGCGCTCATAATCACCGGGACCCAGATTATTATAAAAATCCCATGCCGAAACTGAGTTCACTTGATAAGTTGGATCTTTTTCCAATGCATCCTTTAACCACACACCATAATTGAATATTTCTAATCCTTTGGGACTATGATGGAAAGGGGTTTCAGCGAAAACAGGCCCTGTTAAAATAGCCCAATCACCTACATAATAGACTTTTTTCATGGCAAGAATTTGTCTTATAAATTTATTGAATTATCGGATAGGCTTAGCTTTCCTTATCTTTGTCAACTATGAAATTGTATAACTTTTACATCAAGTACCGCTTTATTATAGGTATAGTCACTTTGGCGCTTGCTGTTGTGGCAAATATTTTATGGGGATTCTGGCCTTCAGTTGCCCTTTATATCATTGCCGTCCTCTCCATTTTTACGCATTTCTTTATTGGACCACTTCGTCTAATCCAAGAATATTTGGAAGAAGGCGATTTTGAAGGTGCTGAAAAAGTGCTGAACGGAATTCAATATCCGGGATTGCTCTACAAGCCTATTCGCTCTGTTTACTATACTTTGAAAGGGAATATTGCCATGACCAAACAAGACTTCGACTCAGCTGAAAAGCACATGAGAAAAAGTCTTGATTTAGGTTTACCCATGAAAGAAGCAGAAGGTGCAAATAAGCTGCAGTTGGGTATGATGGCAATGCAGAAAGGCAATATGAAAGAAGGTGAAAGCCTTATCAGATCTGCACTGCGCGCAGGTATTCCAGATAAAGAAAGTGCAGCAATGGCTTATTTACAAATGTGCCAGATCATGATGCAGAAAAGGGAATTCAGAGCAGCAAAAGACTTTTTCAAAAAAGCTAAAGCACAAAAACCTTCTACCGCTCAAGTGCTAGACCAGATCAAGCAGAT
>JBEBDP010000160.1:0-5821 GCA_041156925.1 Bacteroidota bacterium
CAAACATGCAAGGCATGCGGTAGTGTGAATTGGATTGAGCGGAACTTCGGGACAGAAAAAGTGGAAGAAGAATTGATTCAATTGTTTCCTTCCTACCAGGTTGCTAGAATGGATGTAGATACTGTTAAAGGGAAGCATGCACATGATGAAATGATCAGGAATTTTGAACAACGTCACATGGATATCTTGGTAGGTACCCAAATGGTTGTAAAAGGATTGGATTTTGATCATGTGGCTTTGGTGGGAATATTGGATGCTGATGGGTTATTGGCCTTTACTGATTTTAGGGTTAATGAAAGAGCATATCAATTGATGGAACAAGTGAGTGGTAGGGCAGGAAGAAGGGGAGAGAAGGGCTCTGTTATTATCCAAACTACAAAACCAGGACATCCAATTATTGAAGATGTAATCAAGCACGATTACAAATCTTTTTATACTAGAGAAATTGAATCCAGGAAACTATTTCATTATCCTCCTTATACAAGATTGATACAGTTTTATTTTAGGCATACGGATAAACAGAAAGCATTTGATGCTGCTAACTTTTTTGCAAGCCGCATGCTTCCTTTGTTTGGTGATTATTTGATTGGACCAGCGGAGCCTGTCGTGAACAGAGTAAGAAATAAATACATTTATGAAGTGCTGTTGAAACTTCCCCGTGACGGCACTAAAAATTCAATGGCTAGGCAACATATTCAACAAGTAATGACTATTATGCAAGCTGATGCTTCATTAAGAGCAGCGCATATCATGATAAATGTTGATCCGCAGTAATTATTTGAAAATCACAGTGCCTATATCCTTCATCAGTTGCATTTCTAGTTCTTTTAAATGCTTGTGTGTTTGAAGTAGGATGATTAAATCTTCACCTGATTGTTCTTTCTCAATATCAAATTGATTTTCTACAATCAAGCGTTTTACTTTTTTTAGTTTGAGGTAAGTCATGCTTGAACGCACCTCTTCTTTGTATAACTCATTTCTTCCGAGAATATCCCCTTTGAAGAATTTGGTCCAGTTTGGACTAATCTGATGTTTTTCTGTTAGTAATGAAACCGCCATTTGTCCAATTTGTGGATTGGAATGGTAGAGGAAATATTTTTCATCAGGTTTATCGCCATTCGTCTTAGCATGCTTGTATTCATTGATGATTGATACAAGCAGTTTATTGTCGAATAGATCTTCTAATCCATCTTTCTCAATTTCCCCAAATATATAATCAGCAACATTTGAATCTTCTTCAAATACTTGATGACCAAATTCAATCAACGCTCTCACTACAGCCTGCTCATTCATTTCATCCTTGAAAAGTAGATCTAGAGTTTGTTCTTCTTTTTCTACTTCTTGGGTATTTCTTTCAACTTCTTCCGTTGCTCTTTGAAACTTCTTTTCGTCTTTACCTAGCTTTTCAATTGTGAATTTTTTCACTAAAGCGGTAAGTCCCTGTTCATCTACCCTTAAAATAGAGGAGCAGCGTTTGATATAGTCTTGCTGCCTGGTAAAGTCTTCAGCTCTGCTGAGTTTTGAAATGGATTCAGCAATTTGATTAACGACTGCAGCTTTTTTGGTGCTATCATTACCTGCATCCGACAAAGCGACTTCAAGTTGAAAGAGAATGAAATCCTTTTTGTATTGGTTGATGAAATTTCTGAATTCTTCTGCACCTACTTTTTTCACGTAGCTATCAGGGTCTTCATTATCTGGGATCAATACCAGTTGAACGTTCAGTCCCTCTTCAATTGCCAAATCTAATCCCCTCAAAGCTGCTTTTACACCAGCTTTATCACCATCATAAATGATGGTCAAGTTATTGGTGTATTTCTTGATTAATCTTAGTTGCTCAATGGTAAGTGAGGTTCCACCAGAAGCCACCACATTTTCAATACCTGCTTGGTGCATGGCAGTAACATCCGTATATCCTTCCACCAAATAGCATTCATCAAATTTATCTATTGGATGTCTTGCAAAATAAGAGCCATAAAGAATTCTGCTTTTAACGTAGAGCTCATTCTCTGGCGTATTGATGTATTTAGGTCCTCTATCTGAGCTTCCAATAACCCTAGCGCCAAATCCAATGATTTTTCCACTTTGGTTTTGAATAGGGAATATAATCCTGCCTCTATAGTTATCATAGAGTTGACCATCTCTTTCAATGGTTAGACCACTCTTCTTTAAAATTTCTTCACTGTATTGTTGTTGTAATGCCGCTTTGGTAAAAGCATCGCGTTGGTTTAGGCAATAGCCTATTTGAAACTTTTCTATAGTGGAATCGCTAAAACCTCTTTCTTTCAAATAGCTAAGCGCTATTTCTTTACCATCTTCATTATCTAACAATTGTGAAGCAAAATATTATGCTGCAAATTGATTTAGGATATGAAGACTATCAGCAGTTTGTTGTTGTTCTTTGTATTCCGGACTCGTTTCGGTCTCAACAATTTCAATATTGTAGCGATTTGCTAACCACCTCAGCGCTTCAACATAAGAATATTTCTCATGCTCCATGACAAAACCAATGGCATTGCCACTCTTGCCGCAACCGAAGCATTTGTAAATTTCTTTGCTGGGAGAAACTGTAAACGAAGGTGTTTTTTCATTGTGGAAGGGGCAGTTGCCAATGTAGTTGGTCCCTCTTCTTTTAAGTTTCACAAAGGATCCAACGATATCATAAATATCGATTCTGCCCTGTATCTCTTGTATGGTTTCTTTTGATATCAACTGCTCTTCTTGAACAGGTGAAATTAATAGAAAAAGACCTCATCTACAAAAACCCAGCCTTTTTCGCCCTTCCCTCCATGCCAACTGGGTAGTGATTGGATATTGGTGGCCTCAATTTCAATGTATTTGTATTTTCCTTTTTCTATTGGAACGATATAGGGTATGACACCATTTGAACGGTATCTAATAGGCATATCTGGACGAATTGAGCCAATCATCTTCATATTCTTGGGATTGTCACCTCCCCAAACAATAATTTTTGTTGGAGGGAAGACATAGGCGCCGGTGTTGTCTGCAGCACTCAAAACTATTTTCGACTTAATGCTTTCGTCTTTGAAATAAAAACCAGTTTTAAAGGATTGTTCTTTATAACCCAGCCAGTTTAAATTTAAAATTTCTGGGAAACCCTTTTTTAAATCAGTTAAAACAGCTTGTGCGTTCTTGTTGTATTTTTCTGCAGGCTTGTTGATCAATCGCACGGAATCCACCATGAAACCCTTCTGAAAAAATGTATAATCAGATGCATCACTACTGATCCATCCTGGTCGTGTTGCAATAGCAATTACTCTCGTTATTTGCGAAGAAGGGACCGGATCTTTATAGGTTGTTCCCGAAATTGAATCTGGATTGCTACCATCAGTAGTGTATTTTATAATGACACCAGGTAGAGGATGTTTTAGTATGATATTTTCATTTGTACCAATGATCATTTGATCCGTATTCGATGGTTTGGGAGGTGTCAGCTTGAGTATTTCATTCTTATCGGGTATGTATCCTAAGTCCCAATTGATCGCAGGAATATTTTTCTTGAGTGAAGCAAGATCAGCTTCATTGATTTTTGTGTTCCATAGATAGATGGTTTTGATGCTACTTTTAGATAAGCCATTCAAAGCCTTCATATCTATTGCTGTCCCTGTAAGGGATAGTTGTTTGAGATTTTTCAGCTTCACCAATTCACCAAGATTTTTTCCAGAAACCTGTGTACTGTTTAAATTGAGCTTCTCTAAGTTTTCAAATTGAGTAAGTATAGGTAATGCTTTGTCATCGACAGGCATACCTGAAAGGTTAATTTCTACAACTTGTTCCTTGATGGATTTACATTCTTCTAGCATGGATAAAGTAAATTTTTCTTTCAAGAAAAATTTGATACTCAATGCTGGAGAAGATGCGGAAAGGGGAAGTATTCTTCTAAACGGGCTATTCAACTCTTGAATAGTCGATGCTGATGCTGGTTTAAAATTGTAGGTCTGTTCAATAACCAGATTGGTTGATTGACCTCTTACATGTTCTGCTATGATCTTTAAGGAGTCGGTTTCATTCAAGCTATGATAATTGGTTTTATCACTAGCACCAGACGCGATCCATTTGGTGAAGAGCATTAACTCTTCATTTGTGAGTTGAGCTTTACCTTTTGGAGGCATGTGTTTTTTGTCGTCCATCTCCAGAAGCATTCTTTCAATGATCATGCTTGCGTCAGGATTGCCAGCAGTGAAAATTGCTCCATTTTTACCACCCTTTTGAAGCAATTGAAAGTTGCTCATGTTCAATCCGCCCTTTGTTTTTGTATCGTTGTGGCAGGATAAACATTTGGCAGAAATAATAGGAGAGACGGCTGCTTCATACACAGTGGTTTTGTCTTCTATGACAGGAAACTGACTAATGACTTTCTCTTCTGATTTGAAATCAAGAAAATCTTCGCCGTGTGTTAGTGTACCACCATGGTGACTCCCCACAATCATCAATACTGCTGTGATGAAATATGATCCTATTAAAACTCTTTGATTTTTTTGAAGCCTTTGAAAAGTATAAATCTGTACATGAGTAATTATGGCTAATCCAACAGAAAGCCATTTGTGCAAAAGCAAAGTTTCCTCATCGTATTCACCATTACTTGCAAGCAGTAAACCTGCGAATGCTGTTATCGTAGTTAATAGAGCTGTATAAACTAAAGCACTTTGAAAGATGAGTAAACTATTTGATGATTTGTTTGGTCCTTGTGTTATGAAGTATAGAGGAATATTCAAAACAATCAAGCTAATGGGTAGATGCAGTAACAATGGATGCAATTTTCCTAAAGCAATAATCCAAATAGGTAAATCACTTAAGTCTACAAAACAGCAGAAAAGTAAAAGGACTTGTAATGCAAGAATAATATTGGAAATGATGCTTAAGTGTTTGCTCATATTGCTTGAATCGGGAAGCTTAAGAAATGATACCCTTCACTAAATTACCTGCCACATCTGTCAACCTGTATCTTCTTCCAAGATGTTTATAGGTTAATTGCTCATGGTTAATTCCCATAAGATGAAGTACGGTGGCATGAAAATCATTCACGCTCACAGGATCTTTGGTGATGTTGTATCCAAACTCATCTGTTTCGCCATATACCGTTCCAGGTCTTACACCTCCACCTGCCATCCAGATGCTGAAACATTTTGGATGATGGTCGCGGCCATAGTTAACAGCATCAATTTTACCCTGACAATAATTTGTCCTTCCAAATTCGCCACCCCATATAACAAGTGTTTCATCCAAAAGACCTCTTTGCTTTAGGTCTTTGATCAAACCTGCTGATGCGCGGTCGACGTCTTCAGCTTGCATACGCATATCGTTAGCAAGATTTCCATGAGTGTCCCATCCTTGGTGGTACAACTGGACAAACCTAACCCCTGATTCAGAAAGTTTTCTGGCAAGAAGGCAATTGGCAGCATAGGTGCCAGGGACTAAACAATCTGGTCCGTATAGTTTGATGGTGTTGTCAGATTCTTTGCTTAGGTCGGTCAGCTCGGGAACTGCACTCTGCATTCTGTATGACATTTCATATTGCTGAATTCTGGTATTGATTTCTGGGTCTCCAAAATTATTAAATGCTTCTGCATTGAACTGGGATAATTCATCAAGCATTGCTCTTCTGCTTTCCTTATCATGTCCCTCTGGATTTTTTAAATACAGTACAGGATCTTCACCACTGCTGAATACAACTCCTTGATGCACACTATCAAGAAAACCGTTTGTCCATAGTTTAGAATACACACCTTGACCGTTTCCTCTTCCTCTAGAGAGTAGCACAGTAAATGAAGGGAGGTTCGCATTTTCACTACCTAGTCCA
>JBEBDP010000161.1:0-3026 GCA_041156925.1 Bacteroidota bacterium
TTAGTAGATACACCTGGTGCATTCCCTGGCATTGAAGCAGAAGAAAGAGGACAAGGTGAAGCAATCGCAAAAAATATTTTTGAAATGCTTCGTCTAAAAGTTCCTGTGATTTGCATCATCATCGGAGAAGGTGCCAGTGGCGGTGCAATGGGAATAGGTGTTGGAGATAAGGTCTACATGATGGCCAATACTTGGTACACAGTGATATCTCCTGAAAGTTGCAGTTCTATTCTTTGGAGAAGTTGGGACCAAAAAGAGAAAGCTGCTGAAGAATTAAAATTAACATCCGATCACATGCTCAACTTTGGTTTGGTTGATGGCGTTATCCCTGAACCAATTGGTGGTGCTCATTGGAACCATGACGAAGCAGCAGGTATGCTAAAAAAACAAATTCTTGATGCCATCTCAGAATTAAAAGACATAGACCCAGAAATCAGGATCGACGAAAGAATTGAAAAATTCTCAAGAATGGGCAGATGGGAAGAACACGCCAATCAAGTTTCTTAATCTTCTAGTTGTAAATATGAATACACATAGCTTTTGTGGAACAGGCGTGGCAATAGTCACTCCATTTTTAGAAAATGGTGAAATAGATCAACAGGGTTTAGAAAAATTAATAGAGCATCTCATTAATGGGAAAGTTGATTACCTGGTGGTACTCGGCACTACTGGTGAAAATGCAACTTTGGATAAAGCTGAAAAACAACAAGTTTTTTCTTTAGTCAATCACTTCAATAAAAACAGGGTTAAACTGGTTGCTGGAATCGGCGGAAACAATACCCGTTCCATATTGTATGATTTTACCAGCTTCGATCTTACTGGCTATAGTGCAATACTATCTGTGAGTCCCTATTATAACAAACCTACACAAGAAGGAATATACCAACACTATAAAGCACTTAACGACGCCTCCCCTCTTCCAATTATCATGTACAACGTTCCTGGAAGAACTGGCATGAATGTTAGTGCTGAAACCACATTGAGAATTGCCAAAGATTGCCAAAACATCATCGCTACCAAAGAAGCTTCGGGCAACATGGAACAAATCATGCAAATCATCAAGGATAAACCTGAAGGATTTGAAGTAATCAGTGGTGACGATGGCATTACGCTTCCTTTAATGGCCTGTGGCGCAATTGGTGTGATCTCTGTTGTAGCGAATGCCTATCCAAAAGAATTCTCGACAATGGTTTCCTTATGTGCTCATGAAAAATTTGTTGAAGCAAGACCTATCCATGAAAAAATGCTTCCTATAATTCAATCCATGTTTGCTGAAGGGAGTCCAAGTGGCGTAAAATATTATTTAAATAAACTTGGTGTAATCAAGGAAACCTTCCGATTACCAGTTGTCGGTGTAAGTGATAAGCACAAGGAAAAGATTGACCAATTGATGAAATCAATCTAATGCAATCGCAAATAGACCCTACTCAAATCTTTATTCGCAATTGGGAGATCTACCAAAAGGTGATTAAAGAAAATTACATGAAGCACAAAGAATTAGGGGAAACTGCACAAAAATATTTACAAGTTTTTTCTGAACGTACGCCAATAGAAATGTTGGACATAGGTTGTGGGGATGCTCATCAAATAAGCGAACAACTGAAATTGCTGAATGTAGCTGCTTATACAGGATACGACCTATCAGAACAAGCAACCCAATTTGCAAAAAAACAATTTACCTCATTTGAAAATACAGCAACGTTTCAAATTGGAAGAATGGAAGAATTAATCAAGGATGATCAAACTTCCTACAATGTTATATATACCAGCTTCGCCATCCATCACCTCGTAGATGAAAAAAAAGCAGAAATCATCAAAGACTGCTACAATAAACTTATTGATGGCGGATTATTTATTTTGATTGACATCAAAAGACAACCTGGTCAATCAATAAATGATTACAAAGCAAGTTATGCGCAATGGATCAATGCTGACTGGCATGCATTGGATAAAGATGAAAAAAATGCAATCATTGACCACTTAAACACCTGCGATATTCCAGTTGAGACCAAAGCCTATGTTGAATATGCACAACATGCAGGATTCAGTTTATTAGAAGATGTAAATGTTGATACAAGACATGCCTTACTAGCATTTGTAAAAAACTGATTCATATCTACCATGCAAATTACACTCCAGCATGTTTCGGTCGTCTTGAACAATCAAAAGCTATTAGACGATATAAACCTAACAATGTATCAAAATGAAAATTGGGCTATTATCGGAAACAGCGGATCAGGAAAAACAACACTTGCAAAAGCGCTTACAAAACAGATTTTTCATCATGGGGAAATAAGCACAACTCCAACTAATCTAGGTGACTCAAAAATTGCTTTCGTATCACAACAGCACCAGTTCAAAAACAGACAAAATATTCATCTGTTTTACCATCAACAAAGGTTCAATTCTTTTGACACAGAAGATACGCTGACTGTTGCGGAGATGCTTGAGAACAAAATCGACAACAAAGAGAATAAATGGATATCCTTTTTTGAAATAGAATCTTTGCTCAACAAACCCATGATCCAGTTATCAAATGGGGAGAATAAGCGCCTACAACTCACCAAAGCTTTACAAGAAGATCCTAGCGTAATTGTGCTTGACAATCCATTCATTGGACTAGATAAGTTCGGAAGAGCTTTACTACAAAAGGCATTGAACCAACTTGCTCAATTAGGAAAAAAGATCATTCTGATTTGTAATTACAAAGATATTCCTAGTTGTATCACTCATGTAGCTTTTCTGAATAAAGGAAAATTAAATCATCATGGCAAAAAAGAAATGATACTTGAAAAGTTGGCCATACAACAAACCAATGATCTTTCATTTACCAGATCTTCAATCTCGAAAGTATACCAACCAGTATTGGATGATTTTGAAAAAGCTGTTGAACTACAAAATGTATCTATCCGGTATAATGAAAAAGTTGTTTTAGAGAACATCAACTGGACAATCAACAAAGGAGAAAAATGGTGTGTATCCGGACCAAATGGTTCGGGTAAATCAACCCTATTGAGTTTGATTAC
>JBEBDP010000162.1:0-4831 GCA_041156925.1 Bacteroidota bacterium
TGATTACCTACGGTGCAGGAGTACATTGGGCTTTGGAGTATGCAAAACAACATCCTGAATTATCAATAGAAATATTAGATCTCAGGTCATTAATGCCTTTGGATTACCAAGCTATTGAGCAGACAGTCCGAAAAACAAACCGAGTCTTGGTATTACATGAAGACAACCTTACTGGTGGTATTGGTGCAGAGATTGCAGCATGGATTTCAGAACATTGTTTCCAATATTTGGATGCACCTGTAATGAGATGCGCAAGTCTTGATACACCTATTCCGTTTTCACCAGAATTAGAGCAACAATATCTTGCTAAATCAAGATTGCATGATGCAATGCAGCAATTATTGAATTATTGATTTAATATAATTCGTTAATCAGACTCATTTTAATCATTTGCATGCCATTAGAATATTCTAATGCATTCACTACGCCTTTTTTGTCGGTTAGAAATACAACCTCCCTGTCCAATTCTTTGATCCAAAAAATATTTTCGCGCAACCAGTGCAGTTGTGTCTTAGTACCGAATTCTGGATCTTCCATGTACAATTGGTTATTAGCGATAATTAATTTTGTTCTGGTACCTAAAACATATTCATACAGGCCAATATATTTAGCAAGCTTAGTGCTGTCTGCTTTTGCTGGTTGTTTCACTGCCGGTACTGATTCAGCTATTCTATTGTTAACACGTGTTGGACCTGTTATAGGTATTATTGGACTCACAGTAAACGAAACAACTTTATTGTTAGCATCTCTGTTAAAGTTCCAAACTATAAACGGATTTGCCTTGTCATATACTTGATCTTTTCCAGCAGCAGTCAGCGTAAAAGAAGCGTTGCTAGAACGTTGCACAGTTATTCTGTTCATGCTATCTACTCTTACAGAATAGAAAGCTTTCATATCGCCATAGTTCTTTTGTAGTCTTGACCCACTATTTAACGATTCATATACTCCTTCAATCTCTTTCCAATTTTGTATTTGATTGCGTTGTTCTTTAACAGGCGCAACATCATATAGAATCGATATCACTTTATTTCCGATTAAACCTGAATTGGTTGTTCCACTGTTCGACATCACCAAGAAATAAAGATGATCTTCTGGAATACGAATACCTTGTGCACGATAGCCACCAATTGCTCCGCCATGTTGAACCATTGTTTTGTTTCCAAATGGTGCAATACCCCATCCAAGTCCGTAGTTAGCAGAATTTCCAGTTGTTAGTTGATAGGATGTATGTGCCACTTTCAACAATTCTGGTTGCATAAAATCTTTGTTGTAAAGTGCCTCATCCCATTTGAGCATATCATCAACCGTGCTTACAATTTGTCCTGCTCCATATGCCCAGTACCAATCGTATTGTGGCTCCATTTTTATTTTTCCTTTTGGAGAGTTGCCACCATATTCTGCAGTTTTATTCAACAATGCATAATTACTGGTTCCAAAACTAGTATTCGTCATGTTGATTTTTCTCAAGATTCTTTCTTCAACGAAATCATTGAAAGGTTGACCAGTAATTTTTTCTACAATAACACCAGCTAATACAAATCCAGAATTAGAATAACTCCAGTTGGAACCTGGTTCAAAAATCAAAGGAGAGCTTTCAAAAAATTTAATCAATCTGCTGTTTGAAACTTTTTTATCTGCTAATGTATCAAAGCCAGGAAGTTCAGTATAACTTGGAATTCCACTGGTGTGAGACAAGATTTGATCAATGGTGATGGTACGACCCCATGTATTGTATTGTGGAAGGTATTTTCGAATATCATCTTTTACATTGAGTTTGTTCTCTTGTTGAAGAAGCAGTATTGCAACAGCTGTAAATTGTTTTGAAATAGAACCGATACCCATTTTTTGATCGGTGTTCAAAGCCACATTCAATTCAATATTAGACATACCATATGCTTTACGCATGATGGGTTTTCCGTCTTTTGCTAAAATCATGATGGCACCTGGCTCTGTTGCTGGGAATTGTAGTTTAAATAACGAATCAATACTTTTAAGTTTTGCTTCAGTAATTTCTACCGTTTGAGCAGATGCAAAGCTTACAAGCAAGCTGCAAATGAAAAAAATCTTTTTCATCATGATTTGATTTATATTTTATTTCCTGTGTTGCTTTGTATAATACAAAGGCTATTATTTTCTTACTCTACCAGCTGCTTTTACGCCAGTTGGAATTCCTTCACCAGGATGATATTCTGATTCTTTGTTGAGTAAAATATCTTCCTTGTAGAAAAGAACATCTTTAAACTGTCCTTTGGTGTACATTTCAGCTTGGTCTTTAAAATGCTTAGAAGTTGGGTCTCCACTTTCACCACCCGCCAAAAGTGATTTGGCTTTAATTTTTTTACCAAATTCAACTGCGCAAATAAAGCTGTTGCCACCATAGCCGTATCTTTTTTTACTTCCTTGGTAGTGTCTGGAGTTGAAAGAAGGTAGACTTCCCCAGGTGGAAGAAGCAAATGGCGAAGGAATACTCGGTTGGTTATCGTCGTATTTGGCTTGAAGGGTATTGTCGATTCTCTGGAAGCGGTTGATTTCTCCCCATGCTACTTCCCATGTTCCAAAATCAGTTTTTAATTTTTTCAATACATCAACAAGAAAACTCATTTTGGTTGCATCGGGCGCTTCCTTCAATAAACGCGGTAATTCAAGCGTGAGGTCCATATCGCCCAATTGTCCCTTTGTGAGATATGGAAGAATTCTTTCAGCCCACATGATGGCAATAGTTGTTGGCACAGATGTAGCTGAAGATTTTCTATCCCATGCACTAAGCAGTTGAATTGCTTTGCTAACATCAGCTTTCATATCATCTGCTACTGGAGTTCTACTTGCGCTAATCAAAGAAGGAATCAACACATCGAAGGCAGCAAGGTAGGTATCATAACCTGCAGCGATTAAAGAGTTGATATCGTATTTATTGGTCCTAGCAAGTACTTTAACTGCATTGATCCCTCTGAAGTTTTCAGGATCAGGAGCCATATAGCTTGGATATTTCTTTTTGTTGATGCTTCCTGTTCCTGCAACGGTAAAAGGCGTTGCATTACAGTTTTGTAGCCAACCAGTAGCAGGATTGATTAGATGTACTGTTTCTGAAACTGTATGAAGTCCTTTCCAGTCTGTAGCAGAAGTACTTCCATCTACAATACCACTCCAGTCGTAATTAGGATCACGCTTTGGCATGAAGTTG
Source organism: Bacteroidota bacterium (assembly GCA_041156925.1). Taxonomy (GTDB): domain Bacteria; phylum Bacteroidota; class Bacteroidia; order Chitinophagales; family Chitinophagaceae; genus Pollutibacter. Next base: position 3,182 of record JBEBDP010000162.1, read on the forward strand.
CCATGCCAGTAAGCGATATTGCCTTGATCATCAGCATAAACAGTATTGTTAGATACGTTTGATCGCAGGTCCATTGTCGCTTTAAAATCTGCAAAAGTTTTTGCCTTGGTCCTGCTCCATGATTGGATGAGTCCGTCTAGTGAACGGTTATTGGATTGCATGCTGATCCATTTGTCGTCTTGCATAGCCATAACCGGACCATGATGCGTTTCATAAATCTTGAATTCTTTAATGGTGTATCCAGTTGCTGATTTATACGCAATTGATGTATTTCTTGTTTTTACAGGCATTAATTTTTTATCGTGCATGTAAAAAATGCCTTGATCATTTTTGATGATGGTTTCTTCGTAGAGGTCTGCTACATCAGCCTGACTAGATGTATGCATCCATCCGCAATGTTCATTGAATCCTTGGTAGACAAAGAATTGTCCCCATGTTACTGCTCCATATGCATTCAATCCCTCTTCACTCACCATATGTACTTCTGGTCTGAAGTAAAAAGTAACGTGTGGATTGATATACAGCATAGCATTACCAGAACTAGTTTTTGATGGTGCGATGGCAAATCCATTGGAACCAATTAAATGTTCAGGATCTTTTTTTGTTCTTTTTGCAAGATTGGTTGAAAGACCTTCATAGAATTTTTTAATGTCGTTGGCTGTTAAATCACTAGTTTGAATGGCAGAGATACTTCCATCAGTGTAGGTGAGTGGAAACCATGGTTTGAAGTTATTTAATACGGCTGGTCTCACTCTTGGATTTTTATAGAGATAATAATTCACACCATCTGCAAAAGCGTTAAGTAATTTTTTCAGCCACTCCGGACTTCTTTCATAATCTTTAATGGCCTCTGTTGTATCAATCACCATTCTTACGAGTAAATCTTCGTAAAGATCTTTTTCTCCATTTACTTGACTGCTTTTTCCAAGCATGGTGATATAGTTCATTTCCACGCGTTGAAAATCATCCTCACATTGTGCATACAGTAAACCGAATACACAATCCGCATCAGACTTACCATAAATATGAGGGATACCCCATTTATCACGTATGATATTTACTCTTTTTGCAGTTTCTTCCCAACGAGTTATGTCAGTTTGTTGTTGAGCGATGCCGAAGAGTGGAAGAAAAAAAAGAAAGAAGAATTTTTTCATTGTTGATTTGCTTTGAATACACGAATAAAATTTCCACCAAGTATTTTATGAATATCTTTTTTAGCGTAACCACGTTTTAAAAGTTCCTTTGTAATCAGAGGCATATCGGTAACATCATTTAATTCACGAGGTGATGAATTGATACCATCAAAATCAGAACCTAATCCTACATGATCAACACCAATCAATTTTACAATATGATCAAGATGATCAATTAGCAAAGAGAGGGATGGTCTTACGCCATCAATTTCATCTTTGTATTTTTCATGCAATACAAGGTTAGCGTAGAAATCACTTGGATTATTTTTCAGCAATTCATTTTTTTCAGCTTCATGTTTTTTGAGGAAAGCATCATTCTTTTGTTTGAAGGTGCTGTCGACAAAACCCGAATAAAAATTAAGGTGAATCACTCCCCCATTTTTACCTAATGCTTTGATTTGATCATCTGTCATATTTCTTGGTACAGGACAAAGTGCGTATGTGCAACTGTGAGAGG
>JBEBDP010000163.1:0-7606 GCA_041156925.1 Bacteroidota bacterium
CTCAATTGAAGAGATTGATTTTGTTTTGAAAATATGATTGATCATCAAGTCTTGCACAAAGAAAGGCGCAAGACTTCTATCTTTCCTTGAGGTATTATCGAGATACTGCCTGCTTACATATTTGCTATTCAGCCTAATTTCAGTTTGTTCAAATGGTTTATAGCTTAGTGTAGCATTTTCTACAATGGCAGGAGAGAAGGCGATGTTGGCTGATGAATAGAAGTTTGTTTTTTGGCCACCAGCATCATAATCGTCATAATATTCTGTAAAGTTTTTTACTTTATTGGTGCTTAATGCAATGTTATTTAGGAATTGTAGTTTTTCACTAATGATAAAATTAGATTCAATCTCAATGCCAGCTCTATAACTAATTGGGATATTGGTTCTGGTATATGCACCTACATCGTTTATTTTTCCTGTCAATACCAATTGATTTCTGTAATGCATGTAATATGTGGTCACGGCCAATCTCATTTTTTTGGTATTTCTCTCAAATCCAATTTCAAGATCATTTAATGTCTCATGTTTTGGAATCTCTCTTGTGCCAGCTTCAAAATCATCTCTGTTTGGCTCCTTGTTTGCAATTGCATAAGAAGCAAAGAAGGTGTTGTTGTTTTTAGTATAACGTAGTCCCAATTTCGGATTGAAAAATAGCCAATCCTGGTTGATGGCTAAACCAGGATTATTTCTGAATCCTTCAATATCATAACTTACATTTCTAACTTGTAAGTCGCCAAACACATGAAAATCATTTATTTTTCTCAACCATTTTCCAAATAGATGTTGTTCTTGTTTTTTTGCATCTAAATCATACCACTTGTAATCTTTTTCTATAGCCGCTTGCGACCAAATGATTTTTCCAAAATGATTTCCATCATAGTTACTTGCACCTCCGCCAAGTATGATTTCGTTATTTTTATATTTCTTCTGAAAACTAAAATTGGTTCCGGTATACAGGTTGTCAAGCCAAAGTTGTCTGATTAAATCTGCTTCTGCAGCTCCAGGGTTTCCGCCAAATGGATCACGAAGAATGCCATAATCTATCAATTCTTGAGTGGCTTTGTATTGTTCATAGTGTCCATTGCCTGTTGTTGCAAATACTGCAGCATTAAAATCCCACTGACTATTCAATTTCTTGTTGTAGAAGAGTTGATAATGGGTTTGTGTATAATTATCAGTCTCGTTATCATATGGATCACCAGGTTTTTCAGATCCAGCACTGTTGAATTTCCTATTGGTTGATAGCTGATCTTCGCTAACACCATACCAGGCTTGACCTGTTTTTTCTTTGCCAGAAAAAACATTTAGTCTGAGAGATGATTTTTCCTTTATACTGGCAGCTGAAACATAGAAAGATTGGAGTTTGCTTGAAGATCTATCTATGTATCCATCACTTGAGATATTGGATAGGCGAGCATCAATTGTATATCTGCCATTAATCAGCCCAGTTCCTGTCTTGATGGTATTTTTTAATGTGTTAAATGACCCTATGCTATTGCTTAGTGTTGCATAAGCTTTTTCCTGCACTTCATTGGTCATGAGGTTGATGGTTGCACCAAAAGCACCCGGACCGTTTGCGCTGGTACCCACTCCTCTCTGCACCTGTATATTATTGGTTGAGGATAAGAAGTCGGGTAGGTTCACTAAAAATACACCCTGTGATTCAGCATCGTTATATGCAATTCCGTTTAGTGTAAAATTTATTCTACTGGCATCTGTACCTCTAATACGAATACCAGTATAACCGACACCATTCCCTGCGTCTGAATTCACAACTGCACCCGGAATTTGGTTGAGTAAAAATGGGATGTCTTGTCCCAAGTTGTTTTTTTCAATATTTCTTTTTGTGATAAGATTTTGGGTGAAAGGGTAGTTTTTTTCTGCCCGCACAGCCCTGATTTCTATGGGTTCCATCAATTTGCTTTTGATGGTATCCCCATTTTCAGCAATTTGATTACTTGAAAGTGGTGCAGGTTGATTGGCTTGGGAAAACCCCAGAAATGAACAACAGAGAAGCAATGAAGTGAAAAGATTCTTTTTCATACTGTTTTTGTTTTTTTAGTTTACAAAAACAGGAAAGGATGAAATAGCTGATTCGTCCTTCCCTGCGCAGGCATTATCCTGATCAGGTTCTACGGGTTTGATCTCAGCCTTGAATTTTGGTCAAAGCACCCCGGAACGGCACAAAATTAGAATTTAGTCACTAAATAAAAAATCTCTTTTCATTTTTGTGTAACTTCTTTGCATTAAAAACGTCTTGATGAAGTAAACAAAACCAGAAATAAATGAAAAATATTTTAGTGCTCTTTTTTTTACTAGTGTCGTTTAATGGAATAGCTCAGGACAAAGTGATATTTACTGATGAACATGTTGTACTTAGAGATGTGCAGGATTTTCAATCAGTGGTGATTAAGGGACCTTTTAAAGTTTATTATTCGTCTGATGCAGAGTCTCAGGTGGCTGTGAGTGCTAAGGATAACGATTCTAGGGACCGTATAACAACTAAAGTGAGTGGGGGTACGCTATATGTTTCTTTGGATAATAGTAGTGTTAAATGGTGGGGAGTAAACAAAGAGTTCAAAGTATATATTACTGCACCTAAATTGAATGCTTTGACTGTTTCAGGTGCTGTGAATTTTGTTGTGGTCGATATTTTGAGGTCTACTAACTTCTCATTAATTCTTTCAGGAGCGAGTAATTTTTCAGGAAAAATTGAAAGTGAGGAAATAAAGGCAAACTTATCCGGTGCTTCTGATTGCAAGGTGAGTGGTTCATCAAATAAACTTGATTTGGTCTGTTCTGGAGCTAGTGGGTTTAAAGGATCCGATTTAAAAGTGGATAAGGCTGACCTAGATGCATCTGGAGCTTCTAGTATAAAAATTCACGTAATTGAGACACTCAAAGCTCATGCGTCTGGTGCCAGTAGTATTCAATACAAAGGAGCACCAAAGATGTACAATCAAAGTGCATCTGGAGCCAGCAGCATCAAGCAAATGAATTAAATGCAGACTTTTGAGGTTAAAATAGAAAAAGCAACCTATTGGTTGCTTTTTTAGTTGCGAAGGCTGGGATCGAACCAGCGACCTTCGGGTTATGAGCCCGACGAGCTACCGCTGCTCTACTTCGCGATGCAAAGCTACGTTTTTATCCCTTATGTTCAAAACAAATTTTACTAGTGTACCTTTGCATCTAGATGAAATCTGGATTTGTCAATATATTGGGAAAACCCAATGCGGGTAAGAGTACTTTGCTGAATGCTTTGGTAGGGGAGAAACTTGCAATTGTATCATCTAAAGTCCAAACAACACGGCACAGGATTCGTGCTTTTGTAAATGGTCCAGGTTACCAAATAGTATTTTCTGATACTCCCGGTGTAATTGAACCCAAGTACAAGCTGCATGAAAAAATGATGCATGCTGTTACAACAAGTTTGGAAGATGCAGATGTTTGTCTATTGGTTGCAGATCTGAGGGATAATTTTGATGAACTTGATCAGCTATTTTCATCTCTAAAACTTAAGGTCAAGTCAATTCTTGTACTGAATAAATCAGATTTGGTTAAAGCTGACAGGATTGAACTAGCAAAAAAATATTTTGCTGATAAAGCATATTGCAATCGAATTGTGGTTCTTTCTGCTCAATCTAAAAATCAAGTACAAGGTCTAATTGAAGGTATTGTTGATTTGCTTCCAGAGGGAGAGGCTTTTTATGGAGAGGATGAGTTAACGGATATGCCAACTAAATTTTTTACTGGAGAGTTGATTCGTGAAAAGATTTTTGAATTGTTCGATGAGGAAATACCTTATCAATCAACAGTGCTTATTTCTAAATTTGAAGAACAGCAGTTGTTGATAAAAATTTCTGCTGAAATCATCGTACAAAGAGAATCGCAAAAAGCAATCATTCTTGGATCAAAGGGGGTAATGATTAAAAAGCTTGGTATGTTATCACGTCAGGCGATTGAACAATTTTTGGATTCAAAAGTCTATTTGGAATTGTTCGTTAAAGTAAGGTCTAACTGGCGCAACAACGATTTGTTCTTAAAAGAATATGGTTATATTCAATAAATTATAGTCATGAAAAAATTATCCTTTTTATTGATATTTTTCTATGCTACTAATCTGGTCGCTCAAAATGGGTATTTACCTAGAGAAAGCTTTGCGGGGGCGGCCTATACACTTGCTGTGCATGAAGTAAATTTTGAGGGGGTGCAAAGCAGTAGTAAGATGAGATTGCCTTATTCCTCAGTAAAAGGAAGTCCTTATTTTACTGATGAATTTCTGTGGGGTACATTTTACGATCAAAAGGGTAAAGTGACTGGCAAACAGAAGGCAAGAGTGAATTTGGCTAGCCATGAAATGCATTTCATAGGAGAAAAGGAGAGTGAATATGTCGCGCCATATGAATTGGCAAACCGAGTAGTGTTTTCAAATGATCAGAAAAATGATACTGTAGCTGTTTTTACGAGGTTAGTACCCGGACTCCAATTCAACAATAAGCCACTGACAGATTATGTACAACAGTTGACCTTTGGTGAGGCTGTTTTATATAAACACACCAAGCGTTATGTTGCTTCAGCCGATTCCATGTTTGGTACGCTAAAGCGCTATTATTTCGCAACCCAAAACAGCTATTTTTTAAAATTTGATGCTGATCCAGTTTACGTCAACAAATTATCGCTAAACGCATTATTGAGTATCCTTCCCGAATCAAAAGGGTTAATGGAGTGGTCTAAAAAGAATAAAATCAATATTCGCAAGGAAGAGGATCTTGTGGCACTTATTGAAGAATGGAACAAAACAGCAAAGCAATAATTCACTAATCGACTTTATCACTTAAATATTTTTATGCCAGGATTTACATTAGCAATTGTGGGTAGGCCCAATGTGGGTAAGAGTACTTTATTCAACAGGCTGCTGGAACAGCGTAAAGCCATTGTTGAAGATACACCTGGTGTAACCAGAGATAGACAATATGGAGTTTCAGAATGGAATGGTAAATCATTTAACGTAATCGACACTGGAGGATTTGTGGCAGGTGGAGATGATGTATTTGAAAAAGAAATTCGTGAACAAGTACTGATTGCTGTACAAGAAGCAAATGCATTACTATTTATGGTTGATGCTAGCACTGGAATTACAACCTTAGATGAGGCTATGGCAGATGTATTGCGTCCAGCAAAGAAGCCCGTGTATTTGGTTGTAAACAAAGTTGACAACAATGCAAGGTTGTTGGAAGCAAGTGAGTTTTATTCACTTGGCTTTGAGCATATATTCTTTATCTCATCAATGTCGGGTAGTGGGACTGGTGAAGTGCTTGATGAGGTTGCCAAATTAATTTCTGTTGAAGCTGAAGAAGTGAGTACAGAACTTCCAAAGATTGCAATTATTGGACAGCCAAATGTTGGTAAATCCTCCTTGTTGAATGCAATGGTAGGAGAGGAAAGAACAATTGTGAGTGATATTGCTGGTACTACAAGAGATACCATACATACACACTATAATCTTTTTCAAAAGGAATTCGTATTAATTGATACTGCAGGAATTCGCAGAAAAAATAAAGTGCATGAAGATCTTGAATTCTATTCTGTGATTCGTGCAATCAAGGCAGTAGATGAAGCAGATGTTTGTCTCATGATGATTGATGCAGAAAAGGGAATTGCTCAACAAGACCTCAATATTTTTTCCTTGGCTGTGAAAAAAGGAAAGGGGATAGTATTCTTGGTTAACAAATGGGATTTGGTTGAAAAAGTAACCAATACCGCAAAAGACTATGAAAAGCAATTGAAGGAGCGCTTAGCGCCTTTCACTGACTTGCCTGTAATTTTTATTTCAGCCAAAGAGAAGACAAGGGTATTTAAGGTAATTGAAACTGCATTAGAAGTGTATGAAAGCAGGAACAGAAGAATCCCTACCTCAAAGCTAAATGATGAAATGCTGCCGGTTATAGAAGCATATAGACCTCCTGTTGTAAGGGGTAATTCGGTTAAAATAAAGTTTGTAACACAGCTGCCTACTGCTGTACCTAGTTTTGCCTTTTTTACAAATTATCCAGATGATATCAAAACGCCTTATAGGAATTATTTGGAGAATAAGCTTAGAGAGAAATTCAATTTTAAAGGAGTTCCAGTGAGGATTTTCTTTAGGAAGAAATAAAAAAAGAGAGGCGACTATATAGTCGCCTCGTTTTATTTTGACCCAAAACTAATTTATAATTTAAAGTAGGCGCCAATTAAGAAACTAACGTCAGAACTTTTAGATGCGCCATCTTTAGCGAAATAAATATTTTTTCCTGCTGTTTCATATCTCAACTCAGGTATGATGGTGAATTTTCCAAACTTGACATTTGCAGATAATGTATTGGCTAAAATACTTGTTCCAGTCAATGCAGAGCCAAGTGCGGACAATTGGTTTTTGTCATTAAACATCTCAGTTCTCAATGTTAGTCCAAGTTTTTCAACAGGATCATAATTGAGGTAAACTGCTGCTCCAGACCAAGAAGAAGCATCTTCATAAATATTGTTTTTTTGGAGTTTTATGCTGTTTACTGTTCCGTTAAAACCAATTCCAAACTCATCATTTATTTTAGCTGTAACAACTAAATCAATTTGCTTTGACTTTGCAGAATCACCTGGTCTTTGTCCCCCTACATAGTTTAGATAAATCTTCACATCTTCATTGATAGCTTGACTCCATTGTAATAAGGTGAATTTTTTGCTATCTGTTGGAGCTTTTCTATAATCAGTTGGGTTAGCAACACCAATCATAAAACCAGTAGTACCAAATGTAAAGTCAGCTTTCACACCTGTATGTAAAAAGGGGCCATAAGAAAACATATAAGACATACTGTAGTTTCTGTTGGCATATGGATCGACCAGCTCATAGCCTACATGGGTAGCCCATGTACCTGCACTAAGTTTAAGCCACTCTGTTGGTGCGTAAGAAGCATACAATTGTTTTACATAGGAGAGAGCCCCTTTATCATTGTAGGCAAATTCTTCAGCTCTTTTACCTGCTCCCAAATCAGCTGTGAAGGAAAATTTTTTATAAGCATAATCCACTTTTGCTGATACCATTCCCAGGGCTAATTTGTTGTTTGAATTGGTAAAGCTTGTTCGGTTATTCGATAAGTTTTGGTTAAAGTCGGATCTAAAATAACCATCTACAAAACCAGTGAAAGTCCAGTTACTTTTTTTTGTTGAATCTTCTTGTGCGAACGAAGTGAGGGCAACTAACGCTAGACAGATAAATAAAGAAAGTTTTCGTAACATTGTTTTGGTTTTTAGTTCTAAAAAGAGGGTATGGCAAAGGCGAATGTTCTAGTCCAACACCGCCCCGCGCTGTACCCTTGTTTATTTTATTTTATTATGCTTTGTGTGGGTTTCTTCCATACTTTTCATCGTGTTGTGTTGCATCTAGTCCCAATTCTTCTTCTTCTTCAGTAACACGAAGTGGCTGAATCAAATTGATGAACTTGAATATCAAGAAAGAAACAACAAATGAGTAAACCACAGCTACTACCATCGCTTTCAATTGCGTGAAAAAGAATTCAGGGTTGCCATAAAATAAGCCGTCATTACCAGCACTGTTAACTGCCTTCGTGGCAAA
>JBEBDP010000164.1:0-4230 GCA_041156925.1 Bacteroidota bacterium
TGGCATCATCAGAAAGTCAAACACTTGGTTTCACCATTGGTGGTCCGATTGTAAAAAATAAATTATTCTTCTTTGCAAGTGCTGAGAGAGAAACACGCGAATTCCCTGGTATTCCTTTCAAGCCTAAAGGCGGAACTGGAGCAGGAAATGAATCTTCAACTCCAGTTGACTCACTTAAAAAGTTCTCTGACTTTTTGAGAACTAAATATGGATATGAGACAGGAGCCTATGACAATTTCCAGAATTTCCAGGCGGAGAACTACAAGATTCTTGCAAAACTTGACTGGAACATCAGCAAAGTGCACAAATTGACTTTGAAGTACAATGAGATGGTAAGTGAGAATGATGCACAGCTTAATGGTACATCAGTTCCAAATGGTGGTGGTTTTACTGTTACAGGTAGAGTTGGCGCATTGTCTCGTTTGACACAGAACAGATTTGGTATAGCTTCTATGTCCTTCCAGAATTCTAACTTCAGATTCAAGGACATTGTAAAATCAGCTACACTTGAATTGAACTCTAACGTTAGCGGAAGATTTGCCAACCAGTTCCTTGCTACATATACTAAGATTCAGGCTACAAGAAGCACAGGTAGCTCACTTTTCCCAATGATTGATATTTTCAATGGAGCAGGTGACAACTACATGAGTGCAGGTCTTGAACCTTTCTCTAACAATAACGATGTTATCAATAACATCTTCAGTGTAATTAATAACTCAACTTGGTTCAGAGGCAACCATACTATCACAGCTGGAGCTTCTTATGAAGGTCAGCGTGTAGGTAACATGTTCATGCCTGCATCACAGAGCTATTATATCTTCAGTTCATTAAATGACTTTGTAACCAATGCAGCTCCAGCATACTATGCATATACCTATTCTTTGGTTCCTGGTCAGAAATCAGTTTATTCTGCTGAATTGAAAATTGGACAATTAGGTTTGTATGCACAAGATGAGTGGGCTGTTAATGATAATTTCAAATTGACGTATGGTTTGAGACTTGATCGTCCTATCTACAATTCACAGCCTTTGGCTAACCCTAAAGTAAGTGAGCTAACTTTCCCTGATGCAAATGGTAACCCAACCAAATACACCACAGGTGTTTGGCCAAAGAGCAGGTTCCTTGCTTCTCCACGTGTAGGTTTCCGTTGGGATGTTGAAGGCAACAAAGACCTTATTGTTAGAGGTGGTACAGGTATCTTCACTGGTAAAATTCCATTTGTATGGTTGACCAATATGCCTACAAACAGTGGTATGTATCAGTTTGGTGCTAACGTAACCAATCCAACTGCTTTGCAGAACTACAAGTTCAATCCAAACCCTGATGCTTATGCAGCAAACTTCCCTAATACAGCTGGTACATCAGTTCCTGCGAATATCGTAATGACTGATCCAGACTTTAAGTTTCCTCAGATCTTCAGAACTAACTTGGCATTCGACAAGCGTTTTGGTTCAGGATGGTTGTTCTCAATGGAGGCAATTTATACTAAAGATTTGAATGCTGTGAAAATGAGAAATGCCAACGAGAAACCAACTAACGGTATCTTGACTGGTAATGATGCAAGAGGACGTTTTGTTGCTGCAGCTGACAGAAGAATCTATCCGAACATTACTTCTGCAGTTATTCTTGAGAATACCAACAAAGGTGGTGGTTTCGCATTCACAACTTCATTGTCTAAGTCGTTTGCTAATGGCTTCTATGGTTCATTCGCTTATACTTATACTACTTATAATGAGGTTACCAGCAACCCTGGTTCTCAGGCAAGCTCTGCATGGAACAGTAACCCTAACGTAGGTACTCAAAATGCTCTTGAACTTTACAACAGTGCCTATGTAATTCCACACAGAATTATTGGTACACTTTCTTATCGTAAAGAATACATCAAGCATTTGGCAACTACCTTCTCATTGTTCTATGAGGGTGCTTCTCAAGGTTTGTATACTTATACTGTTAACGGTGACCTTAACAACGATGGTAACTCAGTTGACCTTATGTACATTCCAAAAGATGCGACTGATATCATCTTCCTTCCTTCAACTGCATCTGCAACTTCTGGGGCTTTCACTGCACAACAACAAGCTGATGCATTCTTCCAGTTTGTTGAGAATGTACCACACCTTAGAAAGAACAAAGGAAAATATGCGCAAAGAAATGGTGCTGCACTTCCTTGGTACGACAGAGTTGACGTGAAGATTCTTCAAGATCTATTTACCAATATTGGTAAGCGCAGAAATACAATCCAAATCAGCTTGGATATCTTGAATTTCACCAACATGATCAACAAAGATTGGGGTGTAATCAAAGCGACTACTGTAAGAAACCCATTGGTATATGCTGGTAACAACGCAGCAGGTGCCCCTCAATACAGAATGGCTCAAATCAACAGCCAACTGGTTACCCAACCTTTCCAAACAGTACAAAGCACAGCGAGTACTTGGGGTATGCAGTTCGGTGTTAGATACATCTTCTAATCGAAAAAATTCGATACCTAAAAAAGCCCCGAAATTCGGGGCTTTTTTTATTGTTTTAAGTTGGCAATCTTTTCTGTGAAGGAAATTATAGATTCAGCATCTTCTACTGAAAATGCCCCAATTCTCGTCCGCCTAAGCGAAGACAAATAAGCACCACATCCTAACTCGTTTCCAAAGTCGAAGGCAAGACTTCTGATGTAGGTGCCAGTTGAACATACAACTCTAAAATGAACAACAGGTAAATCAACTTTCGTGATCTCAAAAACAGAGATGGTTATTTTTCTGGGTTCCATTTTTACATCCACCCCTTTTCTTGCTAAAATATAAGATGGCGTACCTCCTTTCTTGATAGCAGAGTGCGCTGGTGGAACTTGCATGATTTCTCCAGTAAATGGAAGGGTTGCTTTAACTAAATCTTCTTGTGATAGATGTGCAAAGGGACCAACAACTGTAGGTTCACTTTCCAAATCATAAGTAGGCGTGGTTGCCCCTAAGGTGAATGTACCAGTATACTCTTTTTCCGCAGCCATGTATTCATTGATCTTCTTGGTAAACTTACCTGTACATATAATCAACAAGCCTGTTGCCAATGGATCAAGTGTTCCCGCATGTCCTACCTTAGGAATACCAATTTGCGTTCTGATTTTCTTGACAGCATCGAATGATGTCCATTCGAGTGGCTTATCTATCAACAATACTTTGCCTTCTGCAAATTCATCTTTCCAATGTTCTGTTTTCAAATTGTACATTTGTGCAAAGTTACCGATCATCAGAGACAAATGGCACTGATACAACACAACGACGAAAAAATTAGATTCCAGCAACAAGTAGATAATGCAAACGCATATGTCCTCCCCTTCATTGAAGAGGCTTTCCAACTAACCGCTGATATGCATATTTTAGACATTGGTTGCGGAGATGGAGGTGTAATGCTACCCTTTTTAGAAAGAGGTATAAAGTCAACAGGAATTGAACTGGATCAACAAAAAGCTGTTTTTGCAAAAACATTTCTATCCAACTATATTACAAGTGGCCAAGCAGAAATCATCAACTTGAATATCTATGAAGCTGAAGCACTTGAAAAATACAAAGAGCAATTCGATTTGATCATTTTAAAAGATGTGATTGAACACATTTTTGACCAAGATAAATTCATCCCCTATTTAAAGCAGTTTCTCAAGCCTGGAGGAAGAGTATACTTTGGCTTCCCTCCTTGGTACATGCCGCATGGCGGGCATCAACAAGTATGCCAGCATAAATTGCTTGCGGCACTTCCCTATTATCATTTACTACCAGTGCCGCTTTATAGATTGGTGTTGAAAGCATTTGGCGAATCCGAGCCAGTCATCAAAGAATTATTGGAAATCAAATCGACAGGCATTTCAATTGAAAGGTTTGAAAAATTGGTATTGAAAAACAATTATACCATTGAAGCAAAACGTCATTATCTAATCAACCCAATTTATAAATACAAGTTTGGTTGGCAACCTAAAGAACAATTTTGGTTGATTAAACAGATTCCATTTCTCAGGAATTTCTTTACTACTTGCGTGTACTATGTAATTAGGAAATAAGTTTATTGCTTAACGAACTTTGCAAAAAGATTGGATCCTACATCCGTTAATCTAACCTGATAGATACCTGCTGGGAAACTAGTTACATTCACTTCAACTTTTGCTTGGTTGAAATATCCGGTTTTGATGATTTGACCATTTGAAGCAACTATCGCAAAATGTTTGCCAGTATTGTTTACTCCATT
>JBEBDP010000165.1:0-2511 GCA_041156925.1 Bacteroidota bacterium
ATACCAAATGAGTTCATGTATTGCTTCCACTTTAAATATCCATTGACTGTTCCATTCAATCTTGGATTATCAACCGACAAACGATAGATATGAGAGAAGTAGCTGTTACACGAATTAGCCAAAGCAACACGAAGGTTTGCAGCATGACCAGGATTATCATGCGTGCATTTTATAGGTCTTCTGCATCCAAAATATGCACCACCACATCCAATACCAAAGTCGGGCGTGATTACACCTTCATCCAAAGCAATCAATGCACCCATTGGTTTTATGGTAGAACCTGGTGGATATTGCCCTTTTATAGCCCTGTTAAACAATGGACGAGCAGTGTCTCGCAACATCCAAGAAAAATTATTCTTACGCTGATTACCTGTAAGTTGGTTGGGATCGTAGGTTGGTCCGCTTGCCATTGCAATGATTCCTCCCGTTTGAGGTTCTATCGCAACTATTGCCCCTAATTTATTTTTGAGTAACCGTTCAGCCAAAACCTGAACATCAATATCGATATAGGTATTTAAGTTTCTTCCTGCAATAGCCACCGAATCATACATCCCTTTTTCATATGAACCTACAATCCTGTTTTTGTTGTCTTTGATTTGATAGCGCACACCACGCTGTCCCATTAGAATATTTTCATAATACCTCTCCAATCCACTTAAGCCCATGTAATCACCCATTTGGTAATAATAATTCGTGCGCTTGAGGATATTTGAATCCACCTCACCAACATAGCCTAAAATATGCGCTGCAGCTTTAAAAGGATAAGAGCGGATCGGACGTTCCTGTAAAAAGAAACCCGGCTCAAAGCGAAAAATATTTTCTTGTAATTGAACGAAAGTCTCAATAGCCAAAGAGCCTTCAAATACAGAAGGCCTGTACCTTCCATTCTTAACGATAGCGCCTACCACTCGGTCTTTAAAATCTTCTATGCTAATGTTCAAGATCTTACACAGACCTAATGTATCCATCCCTTTGAGTTGCGTGGGATTGATCATGAGGTCATAAGTAAGGGTATTTTCTAAAATGGATTTTCCTTTTCGATCAAAAATAATTCCACGATCAGGGTAGATGATTTTTTTACTAACAGCATTATCAAGGGCCAATAAATCGTATTTCTTGGAGCCCAGTTGTAAAAAAAGCAGACGAAGCACCAGCACTATAAATGCAAGTAGAAAGAGGATACGGATGAAGTTTTGTCGCGACTGGTTAAATGCAGGCATTGTTTACACACAATTTCAATGCAAAATTAAGCATTTGAAACGTTAACGTGTTCGGGTATTTCTGTTGAATAAAAGATCTGCGATCATAATCAGCAATACGCTGATAAGTGAAGTACCAATGAGTTTTCCACTGAAATAGAAAAAGCTTCCAAACTGCAACCATTCTAGGAGTATCAGATAAAAATGATGGATGAGGGTCATGATGATCACATAGGTCATGTACGGAACTTGTCCCATTGTTTTCCTAGTAGGCTCTTCATTCCCCCATTCTGTGGCTTCCTTAGGCAACAGCAGCTGAATGAATGGTGGTCTCACATATGCAATTAAAACGCAAGCAGCCAAGTGCAATCCAGGAGTTTTATAAAACATATCGGTAACATAACCTACCGCAAAAGCAACGAACAAGAGGGCTGTCCTTGTAATCTTAAACGGAAGCCAAAGAAGAAAAACAAAATAAAAATAGGGAACAATAAATTGATGAAGAGGTGGCACATTATTCAGCACAAATAATTGCACCGTCATGATGAATATAAACCGGATAATATTTTTTACAACAAGGTTCATTCTTTGTTCATCTTCTTTTTTAATGCTTCCATTTCATCTTCCAATTTGTTTCTAACAGCGTAAGCATGTTGCACATTATAAAAATTTACCGCTGTCTTAACAAGCAGAATATAGGTATTGGTTTCTTGATCTTGTTCAACTTCATCAACAATACCAATTGGCAATCCTGGTGGAAACTTATCTGAATACGGACTCGTTACAACGGTATCACCTTTTTTAACTACCACCGTCTTAGGTATTTTGGTTAATACCAGATAACGTGGATCTTTTCCATCCCAATTGATTTCACCTAACCCACTTCCTTTTTTTAAAGTAGCAATTACTTTTGATTGACGATTCAATAAACTCATCACCAGTGACATATTTGGTGATACATGTACGATAGTGCCTACAACGCCATCTACGCCTACTACAGCCATGTTGGCTTGAAGACCCTGATCACTTCCCCTATGCAAGACAATGTAATTCTGTTGCAAGAAAACTGAGTTAGAAATTACTTTAGCAGATAAATATTCATACTGCCTGTACTGCTTTACAGAATCTAATCTAAATGTATCTGTTAACATTTCCATCGCACTATCAGGCAATAAAATACCATTGGGTAACAAAGAAAGTAATTTTGCATTCTGTTCTCTGAGCTTTCTGTTTTGCTCGCTTAACGATAAAAATTCTTCTGCTTTATCTACTCTTTTATTGACATTACCAGCCACTTCATTGGTCACCATAC
>JBEBDP010000166.1:0-4063 GCA_041156925.1 Bacteroidota bacterium
AATGTGAGCATCATTATATCCAGCCTACATTCATTACAGATTATCCTGTTGAGATGAGTCCACTTACCAAAAAACACCGCAACAAACCAGGATTGGTAGAGCGATTTGAATTGATGGTAAACGGAAAAGAAATTGCAAATGCTTATACAGAGTTGAACGATCCAATAGATCAGCGTGCTCGTTTTGAAGAGCAGCTTAAATTAATGGAGCGTGGTGATGATGAAGCTATGTTTATCGATCATGATTTCCTTCGTGCATTAGAATATGGTATGCCGCCAACTGCAGGAATTGGTTTTGGTATTGACAGGCTGTGTATGTTACTCACCAACCAGCCATCTATACAAGACGTGCTTTTGTTCCCGATGATGAGGCCAGAATGATATTAAGGCGTTGATACGCCCATACTAAACAACGCAATATCATACTTGACAGGATCAGATGGGTCAAATGACTTTAGTTTTTCTGTCAGTTCGACGGCTGTTTTCCAATCTGCTTTCTCTGATTGAATCAAGTTGAGGTTGAGTGCAACTCGTTGTACATGAACATCGAGCGGACAAACCAATTGATTTGGTTGGATGTTTTTCCAAATACCAAAGTCTACTCCTGCTTTGTCTTTGCGCACCATCCATCTCAAAAACATATTGAGTCTTTTGCATGAAGAATTATTGGCTGGGGTGGAGATGTGTTTTTTTGTTCTACCCGGACTATCCTCCAAGCTGAAGAAATAATTATGAAAAGACACTAAGGCATTCTCTACTGTGTCATATTTTCGATTTAATGCATTGATAAAGGCTGTTTCCAATGTAGGTTCGGCGCTACTTTGATTATCATAATGATAACGAAGCACCCTAATAAAATGCAGCAGATCCGTTGCGTTGAATGTCCGGTGTTTAAAAGATAAAAATCTTTTGAGTTCAATTTCTTGGTGTTGGGTGATGAATTGAAAAGGGGCATCATCCATCAGCTGAATTAACTCATTGCATTTATTGATGATGGTGGTCCGGTTGCCCCATGCAAAAATGGCAGCAAAAAAGCCTGCTATTTCAATGTCCTGTTTTTTTGAAAATCGATGCGGTATGGAAATAGGATCCTTTTCAATAAAGCCTTGTTGGTTGTGTAGCTTTAATTGTTCATCCAATAGTTTTTTTAATCCATTGGTTGAGTTACCCATCTTACTTATACGTTTACTGCAGCCTGTATGGCATGTTCCAAGTCAGCAATCAAATCGTCTGCATCTTCAATGCCCACCGACAAACGAATCAAGGTGTCGGATAATCCGTTCTTTATTCTTTCTTCTCTTGGAATAGAAGCATGGGTCATGCTGGCAGGGTGGTTGATTAAAGATTCAACGCCACCAAGACTTTCTGCTAATGAGAAAAGGTGAGTGCTAGAGAGTAATTTTCTCGCAGCCTCAATGGTATCATTTTTTAATTCGAAGCTGATCATTCCGCCAAAAGATTTCATCTGTGCTTTTGCAATTTCATGTCCGGGATGATCTTCAAATCCAGGCCAGTATACTTTTTTCACAGCAGGATGTGCTTTTAAGTAGCGTGCAATTTTTTCTCCATTCTCAGAATGTCTTTCCATTCTGATGCCAAGTGTTTTGATACCTCTCAACACCAAAAAACAATCCATTGGTCCGGGTACCGCCCCACAACTCTTCTGTATAAAATAAAGTTCATCACGCAAGGCTTTATCATTAATCACCAAAGCACCTTGAATAACATCACTGTGTCCGCTTAGATATTTTGTAGCAGAATGCATCACAATATCTGCACCAAGTGTGAGTGGATTTTGCAAAGCAGGTGAAGCAAACGTATTATCAACACACAACAAGAGTTTATTTTCTTTGGCCAACGCAGCTATAGCTTTGATATCAGCAATATTCATCAAAGGGTTGGTTGGTGTTTCAGCCCAAATGAGTTTGGTGTTGCTGTTTATTTTTGCACTGATGTTAGACATGCTGCTCATGTCTACATAATGAAAGACGATACCAAACTTTTCATAGATCTTGCTGAACAAACGATAGGTGCCGCCATACATATCATTTGCTGCAATCACTTCATCACCTGGTTTTAATAGTTTCATCACAGCATCAGTTGCTGCTACACCACTTCCAAATGCTAGTCCGTATGCCCCTTCTTCAATTACTGCCAATGCTTCTTCTAATGCAAATCGCGTTGGGTTTTGCGACCTTGCATATTCATATCCTTTGTGAACACCAGGAGCTTCTTGCACATAGGTTGATGTCTGGTAGATTGGCGTCATGATTGCACCTGTACTTGGATCGGGGTGTGCACCAGCGTGTATGAATTTTGTGGCTTTTTTCATTGTGTAGAATTGAGTTGTAAAGATAGTTCAGTTGAGCCGACTAATCTATCTTTGCAGCATGGTAGCCTATTACACAACTAAAATACCATTGGCCTATCAAGGCATTAGAAATCATCAGCACTTACTGGGGACAACAGCAGAAGGTACGGTGGTTCATGATTTGTATTGCTTTTCAGATCATGCACATATGGGATTTTGGGAACGCTATCAAGAAAAGCGCTGGTTGAACAAGTTGATGAAGGGAAGTGAACCGGTGTATGTTTTTACTGAGTTCACAAAAAAGATCATCCAAAAAGCTTTCCCACAAGCGAAGGCAGAAATCAAAATACTTCCACTACACCTAAATGAGTTGCTTCAGCCTAATGATGAAGATGCCAGAGACGTGGTGAGGTATCAGTACACGCAGGGGGATGCCTATTTTCTATGCACTGCACCCCTTCATGAGTCGGCTAACATCATACCCTTGTTGAAAGGGTTTAGTCAGTTTAAAAAACGGACCAACAGCAACATGAAGTTGGTCTTGACAGGCGTGAAAGGAGAATTTTCTAAGGGCATCTTGCAGGCCATCGAAACCTATAAATACAGGAATGATTTGGTTTTTCTAGATAAGTTATCGGCTGCAGATCAGCGTGACTTGCTATGTTCAACCTATGCTTTGGTGCATCCTTGTCGCTGGGAGCGTTTTGGGTTACCTATATTGGATGCTTTAAAAGCAGGGGTAGCTGTGCTGACTGCTGAAGAGAGCAGCATGTCTGAACTGGCTGGTATGGCCGGCATGTTTTTCAATGAAGAAGATGGAACTGAAATTGGAGAGAAACTGATCAGGGTATACAATGATGAACAAATGAGAAGTGAAATGATAGGTACAGGTTTGTTGCGCTTTCGTTAATTTTGCAGCCTAAATTATAACCATGACACAATCGACCATCACCATTGATGTGAATCTCGATGAACAAAAAATTCCACATCAGATCATGTGGAATGCAACACAATCCAATTCTGAAGCCAAGCAAGAAGCAAAAGCCATGATGGTTTCCTTTTGGGATGGAAAGGAGAGAGCAGCTTTGCGCATTGATTTATGGACCAAGGAAATGATGGTGGATGAGATGGCAGATTTTTATTACCAGACCATGATGACCATGGCTGATACATTTGAGCGTGCAACACATCAACAAGAATTAGTAGGCGAGATGAAGACATTCGCCAAGAACTTTTATACAAAATTCAAAAAATCACAAGAACAACAATGAGTCTCGAATTAACCGTAAATGAAAACATGAAAAAGGCCATGTTGGCCAAGGATGAAGTGGGATTGAGAGCACTACGTGCAATTAAGGCAGCAGTGCTATTGGCTAAAACAGCCGAGGGTGCTTCAGCTTCACTTTCAGAAGACACAGAAATCAAGCTTTTGCAAAAGCTAGTAAAACAGAGAAAAGATTCACTAGAAATTTTTGAGCGTCAGAACAGAATGGATCTTGCTCAGAAAGAAAAAGAGGAGCTGGAAGTGATTGAGCAGTTTCTTCCCAAGCAAATGAGTGAAGAAGAGATCAAGGCAGTGGTAGCAGAAATTGTGAAGCAGACAGGAGTGACCAATATGAGCGGGCTCGGACAAGTGATGGGCGTAGCAACCAAGCAATTGGCTGGAAAAGCTGATGGTAAAGTGATTTCTGCTATTGTAAAAGAACTATTAGCATAAGATGGTAGTCGACCTCTTTCTTTTGTTGTTTCTAAT
>JBEBDP010000167.1:0-3647 GCA_041156925.1 Bacteroidota bacterium
GTAAAGGACAACTTACAGCACTTGCAGACTACACTGCTGGGCGAAATTACCAGCTAGAAATTCTAGATTTCAAACCACAATTGATTTATCAGCAAGAAAGCAAACTGCGTTTGAGTTTAACTACCGGGCTTACCCAGAAACAAAACAATCCGATTTACGGACCCGAAAAAAGTTTAGCGCGCTCAATAGATTGTTCTTGGAAAATCAATAAAACTGAACAGTCCAGTATTACTGGTAATCTAAAGTATATTTATTTTGATTTCAGTGGCTCACAGCAATCGGCGGTAGCTTATGAAATGCTAGAAGGACTCCGGGCAGGATCAAACCTAACTTGGGGGCTCAATTTCCAGAAAAATCTTGGTAAAAATCTGCAGCTAAGCTTACACTATAATGGCCGAGCGATGCAAGATCAACGCAGCATTCATAGTGGCGGCATGGAATTAAGGGCTTTCTTTTAAGCTTAATGTGCAATTTGGGCTTTGACATATGCGCGGGCTTGTGCATCGGCTGCTACAAAATCTTCATAGCGTGGATTGAGCACATTTGAAATATTGCGCATTGTCTGTTCATTGAGTTGGCCAATTTCTAAGAAGGCGATTTTTCTTTCCAAAAAGGCAGCCACCGCTTCTTCATTTGCCGCATTCAAGACACAAGCAGCTGTACCCAGTTCATTCATCGCTTGGTAGGCTAAATCTAGATTTTTAAAAACCTTTCTGTCTGGCTGCTCAAAGGTAAGTTGCGGATAATCCATGAAGTTGAAACGCGGAAAATCGGTTTTGAAACGCGCTGGATAAGTCAAGGCAAATTGAATAGGCAACTTCATGTCAGGGAGGCCCATTTGTGCTTTCATGCTGCCATCTTCAAATTGTACCAAACTATGCACAATTGACTGCGGATGCACAATGACATCAATTTGTTCGGGCTGTAAGCCAAATAGCCATTTCGCTTCTATGACTTCCAAACCTTTATTCATGAGGCTCGCTGAATCAATGGTGATTTTAGCGCCCATGCTCCAGTTAGGATGCTTGAGTGCTTGCTCAAGGCTAACTTGTTGCAATTGTTCGAGTGTAAAACCGCGGAATGGCCCGCCTGATGCAGTGAGGTAAATCTTCTCAATTGGATTATGAAATTCACCCACTAAGCACTGAAAAATTGCTGAGTGTTCGGAGTCAACAGGGTAAATATTCACCCCTTTTTCTTGCGCTAATTTAGTAATAAGCTCACCCGCCACAACCAACGTTTCTTTGTTGGCAAGCGCAATTGTTTTGCCCGCCTCTATGGCATGAATTGTTGGCTTGAGGCCTGCATAACCAACCAAAGCAGTAAGCACGGTATGCACTTCTTTGGATTCAACCACTTGGCAGAGCGCCTCTTGGCCTGCATAGACATGAATGTCTTCTGACCACAATGCTTCCTTGACCTTTTGGTACTGCGTTTCATCAGTAATTACAACCGAATTAGGCTGAAATTTCTTGGCTTGTTCGATCAGTAAATCAGCATTTTTACCTGCTGTCAATACTTGTAAATCAAAATAATCTGGATACGCCTCAATGACGTCTAAAGCTTGTGTCCCAATCGAACCTGTCGAACCAAGTATGGCAATGCCTTTCTTTTCTTGCATAGACAAAGGTAACAAAAGAGCCAAAAGAAAAGTTTTGTACTTTTATTCAAATATCCCTTTTCATGAAATCTTTACTTCTCTTTTCTATTGTATTGCTGAGCGCTACATCATTCTCTCAAGAACTAACAACAACCGAACAACGTGTCGAAATCAAGTTGAAGGATAACCGCTATAAAGAGACCGCACATACAATGGGAAAACATGGGGTGGTTGTGAAAAGTTTAAGTCGAACAGAAGGTATAAAAGGTGATTACTATTTGCATCACGATGTGTATGATTTAGATTTGAAGCTGACCCATTCTGATTCAATTAAACAAGATACACAGAACCCATATATAGCCACATTTGAAGGAGAGCAAAGCATCTATTATTTAGCCTACCATCGCAATTTACCTACCTACATCTGTGCTTTTGATATAAATACAGGTGAAACGAAACGTACAGAATTTGATTTGATCGGAATAAAAGGAATCAAACAAATTTATTCATTTCATGTCGTAGGTCAAAAAGCCTATGCCATATTAGAAGAAATTGGTAAGGTTAGTCTTTTGTTGTTTGATTTGGATAAGGGAGCGGCAACAATTACCCCAATAACCATCGAGGGTATTACTAAAGACAAAGCTGCACCAATGAATCTACAATATTTAGAGGCCGCTGAAAAATTTTATCTTTCGCTAAGAGTTTACGTATCTAAAGAAGAAATAGTAACTTATCTGCTTTCAATTGACCTAGAAGGCAAGCTTTCCAAACCAGAAATGATCAACGGTATGGGAGATAAAATCATTAATTCTATTTCTGTTGGTGCGGTTGGGTCGAATGAAGTTGCCGTTGCAGGAACCTACTGTAGTAAGCTTGGTGGTCCCGACACAGGTGTTTTTTTTGGGGGTTCTTCTAACGGCGCTTTCACAAAAATCAATACTTATAATTTCATAGATATCCCCAACTATTTTTCTTCACTTTCAGAAAAAAGACAAGAACAGATTAAAAATAAAGCAGAAAAGAAAACTTCGGAAGGCAAAGTATTTGAATTCAAAGAAAACCTTATTATTCATGATGTCATTTCCGCTGACAACGAATTTTTATTCATTGCAGAATCGGTTCAACCAATCACCCATTTTGATACTAAAACAACTACCGTTAATGGTCGTACAACAACGGAAAGAGTGGAAGTTTTAGATGGCTATTATTACTCGGATGCCATGGTAACCAAATTCAATGCCGAAGGTGAAATCATTTGGAATCAATCTTTTGATATTTCTTTGAGTACCGACTTTAAGATTCCAAGAACTTTGATTCATGTCGCTACAAATGAGCAAAAAAATATCCAGTTGGTATATTCTTATGGGTACCAAATTTTTGCAAAGGCCTACTCTTTTGATGGTGAAATAGTGCATGATAAAAAATCAAACCCAATCATTGCCCCGGACGAAAGTGAAAAAGTAAGCGTATACTTTAGTAATATTTCCTATTGGTACGATAACTACTTCTTGTCTTTTGGTGATGAGAAAATCACAAATAAAGAAGACCGCCAAGACAAGCGCAAGGTCTTATTTATGAATAAAATTTCCTTTGAATAACAATAACTTACTCCACCGTAATGGAATCCCTTCCAATGTGCAGTCATGCGAAGGTAGGAAATTTTTCTTGACTCTTTCAGTGGATTATTACTCTGGCACCCACCGTATTCTGAGTACCAACAGTTCCTCTTCGATACCATCTCCAAGATGCATGCGGATGACTGCATCAAAATAGCCCAGTGGATGAATGAGCAAGGACACCTGACCCCAAGAGGGTCGATCTTCAAGCCCAACAATGCATGGTCTATTCATATGAAGAAGAGGAAGAGCATCGACAGGTTCTCCCGATCCTATGATTCAGAGATCACCCATATCGGGATATTTGTTTAATAACAAACGGCTATTTCTTTATAAATCGTTGATTTATAACTTGACCATTTATTTCTAAAGAAAATATATAAATTCCTGAAGACAACAGATTTGTTTCGATTCTCGATTCTCCATGACAA
>JBEBDP010000168.1:0-2696 GCA_041156925.1 Bacteroidota bacterium
TTTTTATGAATTACACACTACACCAATTGACTATATTTTTGAAAGTTGTAGAAACCCAAAGCATCACAAAAACTGCAGAAGCTTTGCACCTTTCACAACCAGCCGTATCAATACAGCTGAAAAACTTTCAACAGCAATTCTATATTCCTTTGGTAGAAATCATCAATAAAAAAGTATTTGTAACAGAGTTTGGATTGGAGATTGCAGAATCTGCTCAAACAATTTTAAA
Organism: Bacteroidota bacterium; assembly: GCA_041156925.1. Classification (GTDB taxonomy): domain Bacteria; phylum Bacteroidota; class Bacteroidia; order Chitinophagales; family Chitinophagaceae; genus Pollutibacter. Next base: position 230 of record JBEBDP010000168.1, read on the forward strand.
CGAATTAAATATCATTGATCAAAGATTAAATAAATACCAAGGATTGCTGACGGGTACTATCAAGATATCTTCTGTTTCTACAGGTAAATATGTAATTCCCTATTTTTTATCTGACTTCTTAAAACAACACGAAAGTGTAGAGCTTCGCCTTGATGTATCTAACAAAACAAAAGTTATTGAGTCGCTTGAAAAAAATGAGACAGATTTTGCCCTGGTATCTGTATTACCAAAACAAATACAGCTCAATAAAATCGAACTAATGCCCAATCTTTTGTTTCTAGTAGGCAATGCTGAAGGTCTAAATGAAAAAACACAGGCAGATAAACTTGTTCTTGAGTCACTTCCATTGATCTATCGTGAAGAAGGTTCTGCTACGAGGACTGCTATGGAAAGATTTATAGAAAAAAATAAAATCAAGGTAAGAAAGAAGATTCAGCTCACCTCAAATGAAGCAGTAAAGCAAGCAGTTATTGCAGGTATAGGTTATTCCATTATGCCATTAATTGGCATAAAGAATGAATTAAAAAATAAACAACTACATATTATCCCTGTAAAAGGACTTCCTCTAAAATCTACATGGAATATTGTTTGGCTAAAAAATAAAAGCCTTTCCCCTGTTGCAAAAGCTTTTGTAAAAATGATTGAAAGTGAAAAAACTAAAGTTATCGACAAACATTTTGTCGGTTCTTTTGGAAATTAGAATATACTAAAATCAAATACAGAACTTAAAATTCCACTATAAAGCCAATCGTAGGCAAAAGAGTTCCATCAATATTATTTAATAATACCGGAATCGCATTGCTACCATCAATACTTACAGGTTGTCTGTTTGTTGATACAAATGCAGCATTATCTTCAGTACGCTTGAATGTATAATTGGGTATACCTGCACTCTTGGATGCATAGAAGTTGGTTACATCTAAAAACAGATCAAGTGTGAGGTTGCGATAATTCCATTTCTTATCGATACGAAGATCTCCAGAATGAAATGCAGGCAATCTCAACGTGTTCACCTGATTAAAATCAAATACCCCCGTTCCTAATGTCAAATAATTCAAACGACTCTGTTCTAAATTGTAAGGAGTATAAGGTGCCTCTCCTTGATATCTAAACTTTAAACCCAATTCCCAATTGCGTTTAAACTTATAGCCAAGTGTAGCACTAATCAAATGTCTATTGTCCCAATTCGCAGGTACATAAACTCCATTTGATCCACTGAACTCACTTCGGTAAAAAGTATAACTAAAGACACCAAAAAAGCGACTGGTTAATTTCTGTTGAGCAAATAATTCTATACCCCAAACTCTTCCCTTACCGTTTTGAATAACAGGCTCGTTTCCAATTGCCCCAAATTCTGTGCCTTTGTTTCCTAGACTGATACCGTCGATTATACTAACAGGATAATTATTGTATTTCTTATAAAATCCTTCAATAGTAAAGCGTGTTGTTGAAGATGGTAAATATTCAAAGCCGGCTACCCAATGTGTACTCTTGATATAATCATCTGGATTGACAAATGATTGTCCATTAATATTTGTACTAAAAGCCATTTGTGTAAAAGAAGGCAGTCTATAATACTGACCATAACTTGCACTTACATTCCATTTGTCGGTTAAGGCATAACTCAAACTAGCACGCGGACTCATCTGCTTCAACAAATTCTGATTTTCTTTTTCTCTATTATTGGCATCAGTCCTCAAACCTACACTCAATCCCAATCTGTTATTCAATAATCTTCTTCCAGCCTGTACAAATGCTCCATAACGCAAAAAATTAATCTCTGAACTACTGTTCAACGTTATCCCTGGTTGTAAAACATTCCCTTGTGCATCTTTCACTGCATTTTTTACTATTTGAAAAAATGTATTGTCAAATTCAACCAGCTGCGCCGTTGCACCATAACTCAACTTCCACTCTCCATAAGTATTGTTCACATCAAATCGAAATTTGTTCTCCGTCTCAGTACTGTTGATACGAAAAGTACGATCTGCTTCTACAGGATTTTTATTGTCTAAATATTTATCCGCTCTGTTGTTAAGTAAATTTCTACTCAACGAAATATTGATGAAACCTTTGTTGGTCAAGCGTTTCAAACTTGTTCCAATGGTATAGCTATTTTGGTTTACAGCGGGACTACTATTGATCACATAAAGCTTTTCAGGTGTAGCCTCTTTGGGAGCTGCAAAACTAAACTCATCTATCGCACCTATACCTAGAAAACTCAAGGTTGTTTTCTTATCAATTTTAGTTGTTGTCTTAAATTGAAAATCCCAGTAATTGGGGCGAATAGGTAGGTCGATGGCCTTAAACAACAACTGCAAATAACTCCTTCTTGCTGATGCAAGGAAAGTTGTGTTCTTGCTCAATGGACCATCAAATGTTGCGGCTACTTCAGAAGCACTCATGCGAATATTTCCTTGCAAACGATTGGCGTTACCTGCTTTCTGCTTGAACTGAAATACAGAAC
>JBEBDP010000169.1:0-2925 GCA_041156925.1 Bacteroidota bacterium
TGCTTCGAAACAAAGAAGGCGTTTCTTTAGAAAAGATCAATTATAAGATTTCATCAGAACAAAAAGATAACTGGCATTCAGCTTCAGCATCATTCAACTATGCAACGCCTACCAATATTAATGCTCAATATAAAAATCAAGATGAAAGCAAGAGCTGGATACAAATTGATCAAAACGTTTTACATCCAGATAACAATGGACAAGATGATTTTCTTCAAATCAATTATCAGTTTGATGAGCCAGGTACTTTACTAACTGTATATCTGTTCAACCAACAAGGTGAAAAATTAATTACCATCTTGAATAATCTGTTATGCGGAAAAAATGGACAGTTTAATTGGAATGGGATCAACAACCAAAATAATTACCTGAAAACAGGTATTTACATACTGGTTGCAGACGCCTTTCATTTGAATGGCAATAGAAAACGTTACAAGAAAGTAATTGCGATTAAACGAGCTTGATATCAAAATTGACCAAATCAACAAATTGGGCAATTCTTGCATTGATGTCTTCTTTTGTGATTTCTTTCATGCGAGTTGTTCCAAATTTCTCAACACAGAAAGAAGCCATTGCAGAACCTATAATGATTGCAGTCTTCATGTTATCAAAAGATATATCCTTTGTGCTCGCAAGATGTCCCATAAAACCACCTGCAAACGTATCACCTGCCCCAGTTGGATCAAATACTTCTTCAAGTGGCAATGCAGGTGCAACAAAAACTTTATCACCATGGAAAAGCAATGCACCATGTTCACCTTTTTTAACAACCAAATATTTTGGTCCCATTGCTAAAATGGTCTTAGCTGCTTTTACCAAAGAATATTGAGCACTTAACTGACGCGCTTCACTGTCATTAACCATCAATACATCTACATCTTTGAGCAAATTCTCAAGATCTTCCATTGCAGTCTCCATCCAGAAATTCATGGTATCCATTACCACGAGCTTTGGACGATTTTTCATTTGCTTAAGCACACTATGCTGAATGGCAGGAACACCATTACCCAACATCACAAATTCACAATCCTGATAACTGTCAGGTACTACTGGTTGAAAATCTGCCAATACGTTAAGTTGGGTATCCAATGTATCACGCTCATTCATGTCCATATGGTAGCGGCCCGACCAGAAAAATGATTTCTGATCTTTCTTGATCTGAACCCCTTCCAATACCACACCTCTGCTTGTGAGATAATCCATTTCTTCTTGTGGAAAATCTCCACCGACCACTGAAATTTGCTTGATAGGCGTAACAAAATTTGAAGCGCTAATGGCAATATACGTTGCCGCACCTCCAATGATACGATCGCTTTTTCCAAAAGGTGTTTCAATAGCATCGAAAGCCATGGTTCCAACAACGAGCAGTGACATATAGTTTGGTTTTGTGCCGCGAAGATAAATAGAATAGTTACACAATATCAATTTGTAACAAAGCGTCTTCTAAAGGCTGATGGCGTTTCGCCTGCAAGCTTTTTAAAAACACGGTTGAAATAGGATAAGCTTTCAAATCCACTGCTGTAACAAGCTTCTGTTATCGACTTCCCCAAACGAAGCATCCGCTTGGATTGATTAACCCTGTAGAGATTAAGAAATTCAATGAAACTTAACCTAGTCATTTTTCTGAAATACCTACAAAAAGCTTCTTTACCAAGATTGGCAGTGGCGGCTGCTTCTTCAATGGTTATGCGTTCTTTATAACGCGCATCAATCAAATCATAAATTTTTCTCAACCGTTCCTGCTCTTTTTTATGCACCCTGTTCTGGTAAGGCAATTCATGTAACAACTGTTTATCATTTGTTGTAGCCAGTAAATGAAAAATGTGCAACACCTCCAGAAATTGTGTAAAGCCTGATAGTCGGTTTAGTTTCTTTAACCGTGGTCCCACTTCCTCTTTAACCTGATCTCCATACACTATTCCGTGAGCCGCATCTTGGAAAAGCTTTGTTATCTCTTGCAATTCCGGCGTTCGCTCCAACATGTCTGTCAAAAAATCTTCTTGAAGATGAAGAACTGTTTTTTCATAATCAGTCTTAATACCATAGTCAAAGTTCAAATGTGGAATATAGGGACCAATTAATACAAGATCACTTTTATAAAAAGGCGATAAATGATCCCCAACATGACGCGTACCATCTGCGCCATCCAAAAAAACCAATTCAATTTCAGGGTGAAAATGCCAGAAAAAGAAATCATGCAAACGAGGGTTCACCATCAGATGAAATGAACTGTTTTCATCTGGGGTGATTTTTTCTAAGGCTTGTACATAATGTCCTTTATTGACCGATGACATGCTTTAATTTACGAAAAATATCAATATTGTACAAATAATTGTCAATTTACGCAGTATTTCCAGTATGAAGCAGGTCTACCTTCACATCAGCTTAATCATTAACAATAAAAAAACAAGAATATGCAACCTACCATGCAGCCCACGATGCAGCCTACCATGGCGAATCAAAATCACAAAGACATTCCTGGAAATCCATCAACTGCCACCAGCAGTAAACTTAAACTTAACGACCGCTCTAATGGTCAGCCATTAAGGGTATTAAGTGAAGAGGACTGGCAATTCTGGATCCACAATGGATATGTAGTCATCAAACAGGCCGTACCAAGAGAGCAGGCCTTAAAGACTGCAGCATTCCTTTGGGAGTTTGAAGAAAAGGATCCTAACAATAAAGAAAGCTGGTATGCTCCCCCTCGCGCCGAGATGAAGATGAAAGAATTGACGAATAGTGGAATGGTGGAAGTGTACAATCATCAATTGTTGTGGGACAACCGACAAATGCCAAGAGTTCATGATGCATTTGCGGATGTATGGGGTACAGAAAAATTATGGGTAACTATTGATAGAGCCAATTTGAATTTCCCAATGCGAGAAGGTTTTGAATTCAAAGGGTTCATTCACTGGGATTATGATC
>JBEBDP010000170.1:0-5277 GCA_041156925.1 Bacteroidota bacterium
TTGGAAACGGGCACCCTAAACTAAATATCAATTACAGCTACCAACAAGATAAAAAACTAGCAATGGTTGTTGTAAAGCAAACCCAAAATACTGGCAAACTATTTAGGATTCCAACTTATATAGATATCTACCAGGGGAAAAATAAGTCAAGGAATATGGTTTGGGTTGAAAACGCAATCGACACATTCTATTTTGCAAGTGAAACAAAACCAGATTTGATCAATTTTGATGGCGACAAAGTTTTGCTAGCTGAAAAAACAGAAAACAAAAACTTAGACAACTATATCCACCAATACTATCATGCAGGGAACTATATGGACAGAAGAGAAGCTGTTGATTTTTGTGGAAGAAAAATAGATGACCCAAAAGCAAAAGCATTGTTACTTGATGCCGTTTCCGATTCCTATTATGGAATTAGAGGACTTGCAATTTCAAAAATCGATTTGAAAAAAGAAAATCTACGCGAAGTATTTGAAAAAAAGATTGCTTCTTTGGTTTCAACAGAAAAGAATCGTCCAGTTAAAGCAACAATGCTCACAGCACTTGGCAATACCAATAAGAAAGAATATGGTAGCCTATACCAATCATTGGTAAATGATTCTTCATATTCAGTTTCCGGTGCAGCACTTAGTGCGCTTAGCAAAGTAGATTCAATTGCTGCTTTAAATGAAGCAACAAAACAATCAGCTACAACAACCAAAGGTGATTTAGAGGTGGCAGTAAATAAAATATTAATCGCTTCAGGCAATGAAGAGATTTTTAATAAGCTGACTTCTAAGTTTGCTGCGCTTGGGCTCTCAAATGAAAAGTTCATGTTGATGCAACAAATTGCAGATATGGCTGGTAGCATGAAAAACAATGACCGAATTAAAACATCAATTGATTTAATCATCCAATTCAGAAATGATATTCCTGGAAGCCTAAAAGAACAAGTAAATCCATATATCAATGGATTTATTCTTCAAGGGATCATGAACAAGTTGAAGTCGGTGAACAACACAGAAATGATAACTTATCTAGAAAGCAAAATGAAATAATCAGAAAGCGATGCGCTAAAGATTATGTTTTCTACGTTTAAAAATGATACGGGCGGCAGATTCTCTGCCGCCCGTTATTTATTGTACAATTAAATACTAATTAGTCTGTATTACTGTGCAAACTGATAGGCCATCACAGTATTCTTGTAAAAAGTGGGGACATAAACGATTTTCTTTTTCTTGTCGTAACCAATATCTGCTGCATTGATTTGACTGCCTCTAGTATCAAGCAACAACTTTTTCTCGCCTTTCAAGTTAACATGATAGATGGTTCCTGACCAGCAAGAAATTAAAAAGTTTTCTTCATCAATTTGTTCTATTCCATCTGTACCACCTTCTAGTCCATCAACAATTAGAACTTTCTGTTTGTCTTTAGCTACTTTATAAAACCCACCTGCATCAACATAATAAAGAGTGCGATCAACAAATAATACACCATTCGGACCTTTCAGACCATCTACATACAATGAAACATCAAGCTTCAGTCCATCAATCACATGTATTTTCTTAGTTTTTGAATCAGACACATAAATATTTCCGCGTTTATCTACAGTCAAGTCGTTTAAGGCCTGTGCACCTTCAATGTAAATCTTCTTGGCAATCTGTGCCCTAGTAGGTTCAATGATTACAACTGAATCAACATCAGCTACAATTAAAAAATCTTGGAACATGGCCATTCCCTTTGGAGCATGCAAACCTGTAACCCAATAGGGACTCAATATCTTTCCTGAAGCTGTAATGATAGAGATTGACCCTCTTCCATCTTTATCCCAAGCACCTTTACCTTCGATATTTGAAACATAAATTTTTCCTGTTTTTTCATCATGGAATACAGATTCAGGTACACGCATCGATGAATCGGTTGACCACAATAAATTCAAGCTTTGTGCTTTCGTTACACTAACTGCACAAAATAAGCATAAGGTTACAAATACATTCTTCATGATAAATGGGTATTTAATTTTTAGCGCTCTACATCAAACGCTGAAATGTCCATTGATAATTTATGTCCACTAATAATTTCGTCAATTAACTTGCCTGAACCTGCAGCCAAAGAAATACCGAGCATACCATGACCACCTGCAATGACAAGGTTGTCGTATTTGGAATGTCTTCCTATATATGGCAATCCATCCGGACTCAACGGACGAAACCCATGCCAAACCTTATCAGGCGAGGGAAAGCTGACCTGCAAATCAGGAAAATAATTTTTGGCTGCTTTGTATATCGACTGCACTCTTTTGATGAGCATTTTTGAACCTATACCACTAATTTCCATCGTACCACCCATTCTTAAATCAGCACCCATAGGGGTCATTGCTACTCGATCATCAACCAAGATAGATGGATAATGTAAATTCTTAGGAATATTTTCAAATGTCATACTATACCCCTTTCCCGCTTGCAATAAAATATCAATTTCTAAGTCTTTGAGTATATCAGACAACCAGGATCCTGTCGCAATTACAACTTCATCACCAGTTAAATCTCCTTTGTCGGTAAGCACCTTAGTAACTTTTTTTCCGCTTTTTTCAAATCCAAGAATATTAGTCTCTAGCTGAAAGACAACTCCTCGTTTTTCTAATTGCTCGCGTAAAGTAGACATCAATTCAGCTGGATGTAAATGCGCATCTAATGGATAGAGTACACCACCTTTTACATTAACCTCTACATCAGGTTCTAGCTCTTGTACTTCTTTTGCTGATAAAATTCTTGTTTGAATATTAAATGCTGCAGCATCTTCGGCCATTTCAATTTCATGCTTTTCAGTTACGGCCGACTTATACAACATCAAACAACCCTTCTCCACCATATGAAAACTATTCCCTAATTCATCTCTCATTTCAGCAGTCAGCGTTCTACTGAGTTGCAAGATATTATTGAGATGTGGAGCATTTTTTTCCATGGTTGATTTTCCCGAACGCTTCCAAAAAGTCAATCCCCACTTTATGAGATCCATATCTAACCTTGGCTTGATGTAAAAAGGTGAAGTTGAACTCAACATCCATTGAAGTCCCTTTGCAACAATTCCAGGCGAAGCCAAAGGAATAAAATGACTAGGGCAAATGTATCCTGCGTTTCCAAAAGAGGTTCCCTGCTTTAAATTACCTTGATCAATCACAACAACATCATGACCCGACTTCTTCAAGTAATAAGCTGCACATAATCCAATCACACCTCCACCAGCAACAATAACTTTACTCATGCTTTTTATTTAATGCTTGAAAATAAGACAAATTAGCTTCTTGCAATGAAATGAAGACTACAAGGTGATCACAAGTTCTTTATCCGTATTGATTTCCCAAGTTTTGTCCTTGTAAACCAACATGGTTTTACCTCCCTTTGTAGGAACAATTTTTACCTTGTTCAATTTACCTTCTCTCCATTCTATATCTAGTAGGTAGCCTCCTCTTGCTTTAACTCCTTTTATACTCCCTGATTTCCATTGATCTGGAAGTGCTGGCAACAATAGTATTTCGCCATCATGACTTTGCACAAGCATTTCTATGATACCTGCTGTTGCGCCAAAATTTCCGTCAATTTGAAAGGGCGGATGCGCATCCATCAAATTCGGATAAGTACCTCCCCCAGCCATTTTCACTTCATTTTTATCAGCAGGATAATATGCAAGAATAGTTCTCAACGCATCGTAAGCTCTTTCCGCATTTTGTAATCTTGCCCATAAATTAATTTTCCAAGCAATCGACCAGCCAGTGCCGTTATTGGTTCTATACAACAAAGATTGTTTTACTGCATCAGCAAGAGCAGGTGTTTTTTTCATTGTAATTGAAGTGCCTGGATACAAGCCAAACAGATGAGAAACGTGACGGTGCTTAGGATCTTCATCTTCCCAATCGTAATACCATTCTTGCAAATTTCCTTTTTTACCAATGGTATATGGATGCATTTCATTTAAAACAAGTTTGACTTGATTCACAAATTGTTCATCCTGATGAAGAACAGCTGCTGCATCAATCACATTAGAAAATAACTCTCTTATCATGGCAAGATCAGCAGTACTGCCGAACAAGACAGCACCTTTCAATCCCTTATCAGTGATGAACACATTTTCAGGTGAGGTAGAAGGTGCAGTTACCCATTTGCCATTTGCATCCTTAACTAAAAACTGTAGACAAAATTTAGCAGCATCTTTTAAAATAGGATAAGCCGTGTTTTTTAAGAACATTGTATCTCTTGAAAACTGAAAATGCTCCCATAGATGTGTTGAAAGCCATGTACCACCCATTGTCCAGTTGGCCCATACAGGATCACCTTTACCAAAATCTCCAACAGGGTTACTCATGGCCCATATATCAGAATTGTGATGTGCCACCCATCCTTCAGTTCCATAAAACGACTTGGCAGTCACCGCACCTGTTTTGCTTAGGTTTTTTATAAACCCAAACAAAGGTGTATGCAGCTCTGATAAATTGGCCGTCTCTACCGGCCAGTAATTCATCTCTGTATTGATGTTGATGGTATAGTTACTGCTCCAAGGTGGACGCACCTGCTCATTCCAAATACCCTGCAAATTCATTGGCACTTCTGGCGTTCTTGAGGCGCTGATCATTAAGTAACGTCCATATTGAAAATAAAGAGCAACGAGATCATTATCAACTGTTCCTTTTGCAAACTGTTTTAATCTTTCGTCGGTAGCAATTCCTCTTCTCTCCTTTTGACCGAGATCTATTTTTAAACGATTATAGAATGAAGAAAAATCTTGTTCATGTTTTGCTTTAATTACATCATATTTTTTTCCTACAAGTTGTTTCACTTGTTGGGCCACTAATTGCATTTCATCCTTTCCATGTGTTGCAGGATTCTTATCAAATCCATTAAAACTAGTAGCCATGGTGACATATAAAATAACTTCAGTAGCACTTGTAATACGCAGCGTATCTGAAGATGTTTGCACACGACCATCTGTTTTGAAAACACCTGCATCTACAGCAAATCGCATGGATAATGAAGAGTCATACTGTACAGCATTTTTCATATCGCCTCTGTAGCTTGGTTCTGCTAACGATGGTGCGATTCCGCGTATTAAAAGTCGATTTTTAAAAGGAAGAAAAGCGCCTAATTCTGCCTCAACCTTGTTTCGAAGTAAAGAATTAAATGAAACCTTAAGGTTCAATTTGTTTTTTCCAGATGCCTTTAATTTAATCATCATGACATTGTCTGGATGAGAGACAAATATTTCTCTGCTATAAGTAGTACCGCCTGATTGAAAACTTACAAG
>JBEBDP010000171.1:0-2802 GCA_041156925.1 Bacteroidota bacterium
AAGTACAAAGGGGCTGAGGGAGAGGTTACTGTAACAAGACAACCAGATTCAACTTATATATTTCTTCTTAATATAAAGACGGAGAATTAATCCACCGAATTTCAAAATACAATTGAAAAGATAATCTTCTCAGTTAAGGTTCCCTATACTGTTTAGCAGATATAACGAAATATCAGGGTGTCCACACAATTTTGTGGACTTGACGCAATCATCAAGCGGATCATCAACCTATAAAACTTATTTATTTTCTCTCAAGATGTAATGCGTGCTTCTTCCTCCTCCCAGACCATTTACCAATACCTTTTTATTTAAGAGATCCTGTATGTCTCTAAGTGCAGTGTCCTGAGAGCATTCGCAAAGGTTACCCCAAACTGATGTGTTTAGCTTAACAGTTAATCCTTCAATTAACCTATTGATCATTTTTATTTGTCTGGGATTAAATGCCATGCCAATTTGTTTCTCCCAAAAGCGTGCTTTTTTGAAAGTACCTGCTAGTGGCTTTTCGGCATTGTTGATAGCTTTTTTCACTGTCTTTAAAAACCAGATTAGCCATTCAGTAATATCCAATGTTCCTTTCTGGGTTTGTTCCAGCATTTGATAGTAATTGGTTTTCTCTTTTTTCAGTTGTGCGCTCAAGCTGTAGAGACAAATTTTGCTTTCTGTTGCCCTTGCCAATTGCAAAGAAGTTATCAATCTAGCAACTCTTCCATTCCCATCATCAAATGGATGAATGGTAGCAAAACCGAGATGAGCAATTCCAGCTTTGATTAATGGATCAACCTGAAATTTAGTATTGAACCAACTCAAATATTTATACATGTCTTTTGATAGTCCTTCTGAAGGAGGAGCCTCAAACAATACCTTTTCGTGTGGAGGCACTCCCCAATAAACTTCCAATGGGCGATCAATTGGGTTATTTCTCCATGCCCCAACCTGAATTCTGTAGGCACCGCTTCTGCCTGTGGGGAAAATGGTATGGTGCCACTGGTATAATCTTTCTTCAGTTAATGGAGCGATTGAATGCTGGCAGGCATCCCAGAGTAAATCGCTCAAATGGGTAATTTGTTCACTAAAATCCACCGCATGCTGGAAGTCGGTCCCGGTTTTTTCCGCAAAACAACTGAGCACCTCTTCTTTTTTCAATTCAATATCAGCCAATTCAAAGTTGCCCATCAGCTCCTCCGTAAGCATGTATGCATTTGCTTCCCTTCTTAAAAATTCAGGCAACATTTCTACCCTATGCTTCAATTTCTGTTGCTCTTTGGTAACATCAGCAAGCACAGCATTTACACTTGTGAAATCCCAAGTAACCGTTGGCCATCCCTGTTGGGTATAAATATAGGTTGTCATATGCTTATTTGCTTCAAATATACTATTTATTCTCCGCATAAAATGCGGATTAAATTTATTGTAATATTTATTGTTTTAGTATTAATTCAAGTATAATTTTTACTACATTAGGTGAAATAAAAACCTCTGCCATGTTAAGGAAGCTTGTTATTGCAATTCTTGTCTTTTTCAGTTTGATCAGTGTTTCTGCTCAGGAATCCTATTTCTATCCTAATAGCGGGAAGTTCAATCCGGCGATTCCTACACCTCAGCAATTTTTGGGATATGGTATAGGGGAGCAGCATACCAGACATGATAAAATTGTTGAATATTTTAAAGAACTGGATAGGTTGTCAGACAGGGTTTCGGTAGAAGTAATCGGCCGCACTTTTGAAAACAGAGAGCAGATTGTAGGCATATTCACCGCTGCAGAAAATCATAAGAATTTGGAGCAAATAAGACAGCAACATCTAGCAGCACAAAAACAAGGAGCAACACAAAAGTTACCATTGGTTGTTCATTTGGCTTATAATGTTCATGGAAATGAGCCATCTTCCAGCGAAGCTGCTATGCTCACTGCTTATTATATTACTGCATCCCAATCTGAAGAGGCAGAAAAGTGGATGAAGGATATGGTTATTTTGTTGGATCCGGTAATTAATCCTGATGGAAGAGATCGCCATACCAACTGGGCCAATATGCACAAGGCATTTCCTCCAGTGGCTGATCCCAATGATAGAGAACACAATGAAATCTGGCCAGGCGGCAGGACTAATCACTATTGGTTTGATTTGAACAGAGACTGGTTTCTTGGAACTTTTCCAGAAACAAGAAATAGGGTGAACTTCTTCCACAAATGGCGTCCATATGTGCAGACAGATCACCATGAAATGGGGACCAACTCCAGTTTTTATTTTGACCCAGGTGAGGAAGCAAGTAATAATCCATTGGTTCCCGACTACCTCTATAAAAAAGTCTATCCAAAATATGCAGAGTATTTCACCAAAGCAGTTAATGGAATAGGCTCAATGTATTTCACCAAAGAAGCGTTTGATAAACTCTATCCAGGTTACGGCAGTAGTTACATCAATTTTTATGGTGGAGCAGGTTTCTTGTTTGAGCAAGCGAGTAGTAGAGGTCATGTGCAAGAGACAACAACCATACCTATCACTTTTGCTTTTACCATTCGCAATCAATTCACAGCATCATTAGCTACTGTTAGAGCGTCTATCGCTGAAAAAGATATGTTGTTGGAAATGAGAAAGCAGTTTTTTGAAACAGCGAAAAAACAAGCTGATGCAGCAGTTGTGAAAGGTTATGTATTTGAAGACGATAATGACTACAACAGGACGAAAGCATTTATTGATCTATTGTTGTTACACAGGATTGATGTTTATCAAATGCCTAATTCAAATAAATATTATGTTCCAACAGCACAAGAGAATCATATCATGGTGAGAACGATTTTTGAAA
>JBEBDP010000172.1:0-3494 GCA_041156925.1 Bacteroidota bacterium
TTTGGCCTCCCGAAAATTGATTGGCACATCAGGCCTTTTACCTGCAGCATATGCAAGACTGAACAATCCTGTTTTTGTCTCAAGTGATATGCCCAGTCCCGCACCACCATAAAATTTTCCATTTTGATCTAAATTGGACTTGCGCTCTACATATGCACCATCAACAAATCCGAACAAATAAGATACGCGTGACAATAAAAATCGATATTCCACTGTCCCAATAGCATATCCACTCGCAAAAAGACTTTCTTCATCAAAGCCACGCAATGTCTTTATCCCCCCAATCTGATAAAGCTCATTCAACAACAACTGTTTGCCAAGTATCCATCCTGTCTGTATGCCTGTTTTTAATGTTGATTGAGAACCCACTTTGAAATAATGATTCAACTTGGCAGATAACCTGAATTGTGAAGTACTAAGATTGATAGAATCATATAGACGATTGAAATCTGCAGGACCTGTAGCTCCGCTTTTCAACTGTGTAATAGCATTGTTTTTTTTGATCCTTCTTATACCTCCTAACATTTTAAACTCCATTTCAACACCTTTCTGGGGATTTAAAAAGAAGTCGGTGGCATTGTAATTAAAATCTACCCCTATGTTTGAAGTTCTTGCATCTAAAAATTCAGGTAGCCTTCCTGTTTGCTTTAATCTGTTGGTATCTATATCCAATAGGCTACTGGTAAATTGCTGGAAATAAAATTTAGCCGTTTGTCGTGGCTTAATTTCATACCGAAGTCCGATCCTCGTATTTAATGTCAAGAATGTAGAATCCTTTCTCAGTAAATTAAAATTAAAATCAACCCCCGTGTTACTGTTGAAAAGATATGGCTTCATAAAGCCCAATTGGAGTCGGGGTGAACGAACCTGAATTTGCTGCCAATTGAGGTAAAGATTCTCTCCGCCTCCAAATACATTCTTGAGATCCATCTCCGCTTCTCCTGTCAGCAAAAGCTTTCCACCCAATTGTTCATTAGAAGGCATGAACCCTGCAAGTAAATTAAAGCGACTGTTCTGTGCGGGCTCTAAATATAAATTCAAGATGGCACCGGTTCCGGTAAGCGATAAACTCCATTTTCTTGTCTCACGGACAAAACCCAATTCTGCAATTCGTTTCGATACTTGATCAAGAACCGACTTCTTATAAATTGAACCATCACCCAAACCCAAATACTGAACAATAAAGTTTCGATTCAGCTTAACCTTGCCTTCAACATGAATACTATCAATACTGTATAAGGGACCCCTATTGGTCTTGAGTTGAGCAAACAACTGGTTATTGATGAAATAACTACTATCCAACATTACCGATGCAAACGGATAACCATTCTCCTCAAGTAAGGTCAAATAATAGGTTTGAAGCGAAAGGAGTTGTTCAATATTCAAAATCACTCCTTCTTTCACTTTAACAGGTATTTCTGTGGAAGACACAAAAACCTTCAAACTGGAGTCAAGCGCAATTGATCCCCAGGTATATTTCGGCCCAAGATGAACCCAGACTTTTGCATTTACATCTTCTTCGCTAATGCTATCAACAGAAACCTCAAGAAAACCTTTTTTCTGCCATCCAGGGATAAATTGATCTTTCAAATAGGCTTTATACTCCTCTTTCCCAGATAATTCAGAAACAACAGAAGCAGCATCAACCAAAGCATCACTAACTTTGTCTTTGTATATTATCTCCAGTTTGAACTGCTGTGCTTTTGTCCCTATTGACAAAATCAACGAGACAAACAAGAAAAATAATATAGCTTTAAATTGTTGCACTAGTACAAATCTACACTTCCCTAACTTGAAAACAAATGGCAGGTATCTATATCCATATTCCTTTCTGCAGAAAAGCATGCCATTATTGTAATTTTCATTTCTCTACTTCTTTGCAAAATGCAACAGATGTGCTGCAAGCAATTGAAAAAGAAATAGAGTTACGCTCAGGAGAAGTGACCGAAGAAATTACAACCATTTACTTTGGAGGTGGCACTCCTTCTTTAGTGGACAATACTGTTATTGAAAGTTTATTGGCAGAAATAGGAAGAAATTTTACCATCAACCCTAATGCTGAAATCACACTAGAAGCCAATCCTGATGACATCAGTGTAGAAAAAGCAAAAAGCTGGAAAGCTATAGGCATCAACCGTTTCAGTTTAGGCATTCAATCATTTGAAGACGACTATTTACAATGGATGAATAGAGCGCACAGTGCAAGTCAATCTTTTGCTGCAATTGAAATCATTAGAGAAACAGGGTTTGAAAATTTTAGTATCGATTTGATTTATGGTACACCCGGACAAACCACAGAAGGTTGGACAAAAGACCTGCAAACAGCAATCGATCTTAAAATCCCACACTTATCTTGCTATGCACTCACAGTTGAAGAAAAAACAGCACTGCACAATCTTATAGAAAAAGGAGAAAAAGAAAATATAAATCCAGAAGAGCAAGCAGAACGTTTTGAACTTCTCATGAAACTCACTACAGCTGCAGGTTATCACCATTATGAAATTTCAAATTTTGCCCTGCGGGGATATGAAAGTAAACACAACAGTGCTTATTGGGAGGGCGTTCCATATTTAGGTATAGGACCATCAGCACATTCATATGATGGTATAAAAAGAAAATGGAATATAGCAAACAATATCAGTTATACGAAGGCTATTTTAGATCATTCACCACTATTTGAAGAAGAAATATTGAGCAAAAACGACAGATTCAATGAGTATTGCATGACCGCTCTCAGACGTTCAAAAGGAATTGAAAAACAGAAAATCATTTCTTTGGGAGGAATGGAAGGTTTATCTATCATCAACAAAATGATTTTACCTTATATAGAAAGCAATAAAGTTATTGAGGATGAAAACAGTTGGAAATTAACCAACGAAGGGAAGTTCTTTGCTGACGGCATTGCAGCATCTTTATTTATAATTGAATAGCCGTTATACCAATACTTTTTCAAGCTCAGCAAAAACAGTAGCTGCATCTTTTTTCTCCCATAAAATATCATAAATGCCTGAAGCGATGGGTGTATGTGCAGCACAGGAAATACTCAATTCATGAATCGACTTTGCTGCAGGATAGCCTTCTGCCACCATTTGCATAGCGAGCTTAGCTGCTTCAACACTATACCCCTTACCTATCATGTTTCCGAACGACCTGTTTCTGCTAAACAATGAATAGCAAGTCACCAATAAATCACCCAAATAAACAGAAGCTGAATAATTGATGTTGGTTTGAGTTGTATTTGCTGTCCTTAAGAATCTTTTCATTTCATTGGCTGCATTCGCTACAAAAACACTCTGAAAATTATCTCCATATCCCAAACCATGTGCTATGCCTGTACCTATGGCATATACATTTTTCAGCACTGCTGCATATTGCACTCCATCAACATCATTACTAACGATTGTATTGATATAGGGAGTTGAAAAAAATGAAGCTACTTGTTTGGTAAGCGACTCATTTGCTCCAGCAAAAGTGAGATAGGACAATCGTTCTGC
>JBEBDP010000173.1:0-5926 GCA_041156925.1 Bacteroidota bacterium
GCATTAAATGCAACCACGGTCATGCTTTCCAACAAAGCAGCTATCGACTATTTTATACAACACAAAAAATCTGGTTCAATTGTAAACCTATCTTCTGTATTGGCTACACATCCTGCACCAGGTTTCTTTTCTACACATGCCTATGCAGCTGCAAAGGCAGCAATAATAGGATTATCAACTACCACATCTGCCTATTATGCAAAAAACAACATCAGGATCAATGTTATTTCTCCTGGTTTGGTTGAAACACCAATGTCTACAAGAGCAGCACAAAATGAAAACATCATGTCTTATATCAAAACCAAACAACCATTGGATGGTGGAAGAATTGGACATGTAAATGATGTAACTTCCCTTGCCGCTTTGTTATTGTCTGATCAAACTTCATTTGTAACCGGACAAAATATTGCAGTAGATGGAGGATGGTCGGTTTCAGAAGGACAAATAGCATAATAAATAATTTCACAAATGGATGAAATAAAAAAATATATTGATAAGAGCCGTGCAATATGTGATGTGATTGAAAGCCAATCGGCTGAAATTGAAACTGCAGCTAACTTGTTTGCCCAAACAATTTTAGCAGGAAGAATGGTACATGTGTTTGGATCTGGCCATAGCAGAATTATGGTTGAAGAAATGTGGCCACGTTATGGATCCTTCCCTGGTTTCAATCCTATTGTTGAACTTTCACTTACTTTCCACAACCTGGTTGTAGGTGCGAATGGACAGCGCCAAGCCATGTTCTTGGAAAATGTTTCAGGCTTTGCAGCTAGAATTCTGCGCAACTTCACTTTAAGCGATCAAGATACAGCATTGATTATTTCATCTGGCGGAACCAATATCGTTCCAATTGAAATGGCTGAAATCTTCCAACAAAAAAATATCAAAGTCGTTAGTATCCTCACTAAAGCCCATTCTGAAGCAAGCAAGAGTAAGCGGACAGATGGAAAAAAATTAGGAGATTTCTCTGACTTAATCTTAGACACTGGTGCGCCAGTCGGTGACGCCATGATAACTATACCCAACCTCCCAACGCCTGTCGCACCCGGCTCTACCTTAGGTGGCGTATTGATCATCAATTCAATCAAAGCTAGAGTTGCTGCTTTATTAACGGAAGCTGGACATCCTCCTACTGTTTTATCATCAGCAAATACTGTAGGTGAAGAAGAGGCAGTGCGACTATTTGAATCTGCTTATGATCAACACGCAATAAGACTAACTAAACTTTATCAATTTTAAATATCCCTCATGCAACCCATTCCCATTAGAACAACAGTAGTAGGCAGTTACCCTTTCCCAGGTTGGTTAGAATTTTCAACACAGCATCTAAATGCTTTTGGAGCAGCAGATATTGAAGAGATGGCTGAAGATGCAGTAACAACAGCAATCCATGATCAAGTAACAGCAGGTTTGGATGTTATTACAGATGGTGAACAAACTAGATTCGATTTTAATCTTTCTTTTTATGGTTTCATCAAAGGGATACAACCTAATCATACAGAGACAAGAAAATTTGGTCCGCCTGCTCACGATCAAAGAGGCAAACACAGCATTGTAGATGAGCTAACAGCTCCAAATGGACTAGGTGCAATCAAAGAATATTTACGTTTAAAGAAATTAGCTCCTGCTGGACCAACACTCAAATGCAGTCTACCTGGTCCTTATACTTTGAGTGGTAGATTATTGCCCAACAAACAATACAAAGACAGATGGGACATCACCGCTGCTCTTACACCCATCATCAGAAAGGAACTGGAAGATTTGGTTGCAGCAGGCTGCACTGAAATTACACTCGACGAACCTTCTATGAGTTGCTATGCTTATAAAGAAGATACCAAAAAGTTTGTAGAGATTTTCAACAATACGGTATCCACCATCAAAGGAAAATGCCGTCTATCTACTCATCTTTGTTTTGGCAACTTCAAAGGAAGACCTGTAGGATTCAGAAGCTTGAAGCCTATGCTTCCAGATTTCTTGGACCTGAATGTAGATGAAATGCATATCGAAATGGCCAATCGTGAATTTGCAGAAATAGAACTACTTGCACAGTTTGCTGAAAAGCTTGATGTATCTGTTGGCATCATCGATGTAAAAAATTATTATGTGGAGACTGTTGCTGATGTAAAAGAAAGAATCAAGAAATGCTTGGCGTATGTTCCTGCAGAAAAACTTTCTGTAGCACCAGATTGTGGATTGAGTCAGACTGCAAGATGGGCTGCTAAACAGAAATTGATTAACATGGTGGAAGGAGCTCGTCAAATGCGATAAAATGATCAAAGCGCTAAGAAAAGACCAAGCATTACTTGATGATATCCTGCAACAAGAAGACTCAAGCGATCTTCATTGTTGGTGGCTAGGACAAAGTGGATTCTTGGTTCAATACCAAGGAAAACGTCTTTTGCTTGATCCCTATTTATCAGATACACTAACGTTGAAATATGCTTCAACGGATAAACCACACGAAAGAATCAGTGAATTGGTGATTGACCCAGCCAAGCTTCCACGCATTGATCTTGTTACTTCTAGTCACAACCACACAGATCATTTAGATGCAGCAACTCTTAAACCAATTTTAGAAAACAGTCCTGCTTGTAAACTGATCATACCAGAGGCGAACAGAGATTTTGTAGCAGAAAGGTTGCAAATCGAAAAAACTCTACCCATTGGCCTGAATGATGGCGAGACTTATCAGGATGAAACATTTAAGATTACTGCTATACCAGCGGCCCACAATACCATCGATAGAAATGAGTCAGGACAATGTCATTACTTAGGGTATTTCATAACAGTTGGTGGAATAAGAATCTATCACAGCGGTGATACTTTGTATTATGCAGAAATGGAAAAGCTGATATGTGATTTTGCACCTCATGTTGCTTTACTGCCCATCAATGGAAATCTAGCTTCTAGAAAAGTAGCTGGAAACCTCAATGCTGAAGAGTCTGTTGATCTGGCAAAATCTTGTAATATCCCCTATGTAATCCCTTGTCACTACGACCTATTTGCTTTCAATACAGCAGATGTAAATGAATTTATCAATATTGCTAAAGCAAAAAAACAAGGTTATGTAGTATTGAACCTCGGCGGAAAATGGACGGGCAAAGAATTAGGGATTAATCAATAAGGCGATACCGTAATCACAGCATCAACATTGATAGGACCATAAACATGCGGGAAGGTATCCTGAACAGATGGCGACCATTCGAAAATAAATGGACTTGTTAACTTATCAGTATCAATAGAAAGCAACAAAAGATCATTTCTTCCTTCAAAATAACGTTGTTTAACATCAGCCAATTGATTTTGCTGACTACAATGTATAAACCCCTCCTCTTTTAAGGATGGCACAGTGTATACTCCGATTTCACGGGCATTATTCCAAGTTGAATCGGTTGTAATATGATAAATGATGGGCATAATTTTTTATGAATATACTCTTTTAATTCGTTGCTCGCGCAACATCAAATCTGCAAGTACCATTGCAGTGATTCCTTCTAATACAGGTGGCACCCTTAATGCAATACAAAGATCGTGTCGCCCTCTCACAGCAAAACTATCTACTTGGCCGGTTTCCCAATTATAGGTTTGTTGTTCTTTGGGTGTTGAAGAAGTGGGTTTGATGGCAATTCTAAACACCAATTCATTTCCATTGGTAATACCGCCTACAATACCACCAGCATGATTGGTTCTTGTTTTTCCCTCTTTATTTTCAATTGCATCATTGTGGTCAACGCCAAACATACTTGCAGCCATAAAACCTGTTCCGAACTCAACACCGCGTACTGCAGGTATTGCAAATACTGCATGTGCAAGCAAGGATTCCACTGATTCAAAAAAAGGCTCTCCTAATCCGATAGGTAAATTTTCTACGCGACATTCAACAATGCCTCCTACCGAATCTTTTTGCTCAATTGCTTTTTGAAGTCCCTTTTCAATATCAGACTCTCCGCCAATTTCAGTTATGGTTGAAACAATTTTTAAAGGTGAAAGCATTTTCTTCGCTACAACACCAGCAGCAACTAAACACAGCGTTAGTCTTCCACTGAAATGTCCGCCTCCTCTATAGTCTTCAAAGCCACCAAATTTTTCATGTGCTACAAAATCAGCATGACCAGGTCGTGGTACAGCTCTTTGCTTTTCATAATCACCCGATCTTGTGTTTTTATTTTCAAACAACAAGGTTAAAGGCGCTCCAGTTGTTTTGCCATTGAATACACCACTTTTAAATAGAGGAAGATCCTCTTCTTGTCGCGGTGTAGTCCCTTTTTGCATACCACCTTTTCTCCTTTCGGTATCCTCAATAAAATCTTCTACAGATAAAGGCATACCAGCGGGACAACCATCGATGACAACACCAACACTTTCTCCATGAGACTCACCGAATATGTTGACCGTAAAAAGTTTTCCAAACTGATTCATAAAACGAATTTACTTGCTTTCTAGCTTTACTTGAACACCTAATTGTATAAGATCATTGTAAAAGGCTGGATATGATTTATCAATGGCCTCTGCATCAGCAATGGTAACAGCACCATCCGCACCTAAAGCAGCTACAGCAGCAGCCATGGCAATGCGGTGATCGTGATGCGAATGTACACTCGCACCTTTTGGTTGTTTTCCTCCATGCACCAGCATCAAATCATCTTCAAGATCAATTTGAATACCCATCTTTCCAAATACATCTTGTAACGTCAAACCCCTGTTACTTTCTTTATGTGTTAGTCGGCGTACCCCTTTTATTTTAGTTATACCATCACAATATGTTGCCAATGCAACAAGTGGCGGAAATAAATCAGGGCATTCAGTCGCGTCAAATTCAAATGCCTTCAATGCCGCTGGAGTTACCGTATAATTATTTCCATCTAACTGCAATCCTGCTCCTGCATCTTTGATGGCTTCCAGTATTTTCATATCTGCCTGCACAGAATCAGAACGCATTCCTTCTATCACTATTTGATTACTGATGGCACCTGCAACAAACAAAAATGCCGCTCCACTCCAATCACCTTCTATGGCATAAGTAAATTCACCTTGTTTAGCAGTAGTCTCATGTGCAGAGAAGTAATAGGTCTCGTGGTTTTGTACAATCGGCACGTTCATCCCAAAATCTTTCAACACACGCAAGGTTAAATCTATGTAGGGTTTACTTTTTAAATCCCTAACTGTAATGGTCACATCTTTTGCATTACTCGCAGCATATGCCATCAACAATCCTGTTAGAAACTGTGAACTGAGGCTACCATCTACTTCAATATTTTTAGGAACCAATGGTCCTTTTACCTGCAAAGGAAGCTTACCATGATTGGTTGTAATGGTAATATCAAGTTGAGGAAATATTTCATCGAAAAAATCCATTGGACGATTGACAAGAGATCCCTTGCCTACTATCGACAATTGCTTATTTGACAGTGCTGCAATAGGCGTAAACATTCTTATTCCCAAGCCACTCTCACCACAATTGATTTCATTTTCTGATGGGTCCACACCCTTGCTTGTAATGATGATCTTATCCCCTAAATCTTGAACCTCAGCGCCAAGTTTAGCAATAACATCTAATGCAGCAAGGTCATCATTGCTTCTTCCTGGATCCAAAATAGTTGTACGACCATGATGCAACAATGCTGCAGCACAAGCACGTTGCATGTCACTTTTTGACCTAGGGCTTCTTATACTACCATGAACACCTGATGGAATTATTGTTGCAATCATTTTTGTTTCTTGTTAAGTGTATTGAATGCAACAAGGTATTTCTTAAGAATGGTCAATGGTATTTCTACAATTTCACCTTTCCCCAATTTAGACAAGAGCACAAACCTCATTTGCTTACTCAAACGCTTTTTATCCATTTTTAAAATCTCAAAAACACGATCAACATCAAATACAGCTCGGGTTGGAAGACCATATTGAACCAATACTTTCTCCACCA
>JBEBDP010000174.1:0-9082 GCA_041156925.1 Bacteroidota bacterium
TTTTCTGCTGCAGCTAAAATTTCTTCTTGTTCTTGAAGTTTCATTCCTGAAACAAGTGCTGCAGCGGGCATATTGTTTTCATTAAGTCGGTTTACTTGATCTTCCATCAAGGCAATCAAAGGTGAAATCACCAAACAAAGACCATCTTGTGCCATTGCGGGTACCTGAAAACAAATGGATTTACCACCTCCTGTGGGTAGGATTGCTAGCGTATCTTTTCCTTCCAGAATAGATTGAATAATTTCAAGTTGAGCAGGTCTGAATTGATCATGTCCCCAATAGGTCTTCAGGATTTGATGTGGGGTCATGTGCAAGTATACTAGATTACTTTTTTGATAAAGAGTCTAACTGAGTTGATCGCCAACACAACATCACTGAGTCCCATTACCATTGCACCAAAAGTTGGTGTAAGGAAACCAAATGCAGCAATAGGTATAGCAATGATATTATAAAAGAAGGCCCAGAATAAGTTCTGTTTGATAGTGAGATAGGTATGTCTACCTAGACCTAACGCAGTTGGTAATTTTTTCAAGCCAGCATGCATCAGCACTACTTGTGCGCTTTGAATTGCCATCTGCGAGGCTTCACTTAGTGAGATACCAATTGTTGCCTTTGCTAAAGCAGGTGCATCATTGATGCCATCGCCAACCATTGCAGCGGGTGAAGCAGCATTGAGCTCGGCTATTTTGACTAATTTTTCTTCGGGACTCTGTTCAGCATACACTTCATCAATACCTAAGATTTTTGCAATATGATCGCATTTCTCTTGTTTGTCGCCACTCAAAAGAACTGTTTTAATGCCCTTTGATTTTAGGTATGTGATTACTTCCTTGGCTTCAGGTCTTAATTCATCTTCTACATCAATCCAACCAATGAGCTCGTTATTCTTGAGGACATAAACATTATGCAAGCTTTCATTGGTCTGGGTATTCGCAATTTTAAAAGAACCTGCCCAGAAGATATTCCCGTCCTTGTCCTCACCCTTCATACCAAGACCCTTTACCTCCTCAATATTTTTCCATTTTATTTCATCCTTTGTTTTGAAAGATGCTGCAACACATTGTGCAATGGGGTGATTGGAATATTTTTCAAGTGAATAAACAACGGTTTTCCACTCTTCATCAGACAAGGTTTTGTGTTCGTATTTGGCTAATGTAAAATTGCCAGTAGTTAAAGTACCAGTTTTATCAAAAACAATTTGTTTGATGTTTTTGAAATTTTCAAGACTGGTTGCATTGCGAAAAAGAATTCCTGTTCTTGCTGCTCTTCCTAATCCTACTGCTATTGCAGCAGGAGTTGCTAAGCCCATTGCACAGGGACAAGCAATAACAAGTACTGCGATACTCCTCATGAGTGCTTGCGTAAATACAGCCGTTGAATCAGGCGTGTTATAGAGATAAATATAATTGCCAATAAAGGTGAGCAAGGCAACGCCTACAACCAATGGTACAAAAATGGCACTGATTTTATCAGCCATTTGTTGAATGGGTGGTTTTTCGCCCTGGGCTTGTCTTACGAGATTTAAGATACCTGAAAGAACTGTATCGTCACCTGTTGCAGTTACTTGTGCTTTGATAGAACCTGACTCAACTATGCTGCCGCCAATAACTTTATCTTTTGCAACTTTATGCACAGGGATACTTTCGCCCGTGAGCAAGGATTCATTTACGTGTGCATCACCCCATAAAATTTTACAATCTATTGGAATTTGTTCTCCACTTCTAACCAAAACCAGATCACCTACTTTTAATTGGGTATTTTCAATGGGAAAAATTACTTCCTGATGATTTTCGTCAAACGCAATCATATTGGCCATTACCTTTTGTGATTTCACCAAAGATTTTAAGGCTCTTTGTGTCGACTGCATTGAAGCATCTTCTAGATAATTGCCAAGAAAAACCAAAGTGATGATAGTCGCAGCAGTTTCATAAAATAAATACTGCTCTCCTTGACCCATTAGTGTGCCAATCAAGCTATATGCAAATGCAGCTGTTGCGCCAAGTGCAATCAATACATTCATATTTGGCATCTTGTTGCGCAAGCTGATCCATGCACTCTTTCCAAAGAATGACATTCCCACAATATAGACAGGTAGACAAAGTACTAATTGTATCCAAGGATTCATCAACCAATGGATATGTATCCAGTTTTCCAACATGTGCAACATCAGCACTAAAGTAAATGGAAGACAAAAAAGTAATCTGTTGCGTTGATTGGAGAAAAATGGTTGTTTGGCTTCCGCGTCTTGTTGTTGATCAACTACATGGTATCCTAAATCATTGATTCCTTTTTTCAAAGATTTGGTTTCAGTACCCTCAATTGTTTCAAAGGTAACTTCTGCATCAATAGGATTGACCCTGATGTTCTGCATGCCTTTTTTGTCGAGGTACTTGTTGATGGTCAGCGCACAATTTGCACAGGTCATTCCCTCAACTTTCCATTTTACGGTTTCCATACTACGAATTTACTGATTAATTTATCTTCGCAGTGTTATGATGTGGATGGATAAAAATTACGGAATCGCAGAAATGCCCATTATTGCAGCTGAATTGGCTGAAGTGATCAGCCGTTTTAAGGTGGTTACTTTCTCGGGAAATTTAGGTGCTGGAAAGACAACGCTCATTAAAACGCTTTGTCAATTGTGGGGGGTTGAAGATGCTGTGAGTAGTCCCACTTTCTCCCTTGTGAACCAGTATCAAATTAACAACCGAAACCAGCCTTCATTAATTTATCATATTGATTTATACCGCGTAAAGGATGAAGAAGAGGCCTATGATGCTGGTATCGAAGACAATCTATACAGCGGCGATCTTTGTTTAGTGGAGTGGCCTGAAAAAGCAGAAGGAATTATTCCTGAAGACGCATTACGCGTGGAAATAACCTATATCAGTCCAGATCAACGTCATATCCAGGTGCTATCAGCTGAAAATTGATTAACTTGTAGTACAATTAACCCATGGCAATCAGAAAACCATTCATAAGTTCTAGTATTCATTATGAACCTTTGGAGGAGACACTAGATGTAAAGCCTTCATCCTCTGCATTAAAAATTGCCATTCCCAAAGAGAATGCCTTTCAGGAAAATAGAATTGCGTTAACGCCAGATGCTGTTGGCGTGTTGATCAACAATGGTCATCAAGTGGTGGTAGAGCATAAGGCAGGTGAAGCTGCGCATTTTTCAGATAAGGATTATGCGGAAGCAGGTGCTCAAATTGCGCATGATAAAAAAGAGATTTTTACGCATGAGTTGATCATGAAATCAGCTCCTGTTTCCGATGAGGAGTTGCCTTTATTATCGGTTGGACAAACCATTATTTCACCAATCCATCTTCCAGTAATGAAAACACATATTCTGGAGAAGATGATGGAGAAAAAAATAACCGCTTTGTCTTTTGAGAACTTGAAGGATGAATCTGGTCACAATCCGATAGTGAGGAGTATGAGTGAAATTGCCGGCAGTGCTGTGATGTTGATTGCTGGTCAATACTTGAGTAGTGCCAATAACGGAAAAGGAGCCTTGTTGGGAGGTATCTCTGGCATACCACCAACCAAAGTAATTATCATTGGAGCTGGAATTGTAGGTGAATATGCAGCCAGGACTGCATTGGCTATGGGTGCCAGTGTAAAGATCTTTGATAACAATATTTATAAGCTGAAGCGCTTGCAAAATAATATGGGTGTTCGTTTGTGGACATCAGTAATTGAACCTAAAATTCTGGCGAAACAATTGAAGACCTGCGATGTTGCTGTAGGGGCACTTACATCTAGTAGTGGTAGAACTCCTGTTGTTGTTTCAGAAGAAATGGTTGCGCAAATGAGGCCTGGAAGTGTGATTGTGGATGTGAGTATTGATAGAGGTGGATGTTTTGAAACATCAGAAGTTACTTCGCATGAACAACCAGTGATTTCAAAATTTGGCGTCTTGCACTACGGTGTTCCCAATATCCCGTCTGGTTTTGCCAGAACAGCTTCTCAAGCAGTGAGTAATGTATTGATGCCTTTATTGCTGAAAATTGGTGATGAAGGTGGATTGGAAGAATTGATTTGGCACCAAAGTAATATCAGAAATGGAGTGTATATGTTCAAAGGGTCACTGACTAATTTTCATTTGAGTCAGCGTTTTAATTTGAAGTATACCGATTTAAATCTGCTGATTGCAAGTCAGCGTTAACCAAAACTAATAATGAAAGCGATCATACCTGTAGCCGGCGCCGGCACTAAACTTAGACCGCATACCTATACGCAACCTAAGGCCTTGATTCCACTGGCTGGAAAGACTATACTAAGTATCATTATTGATCAATTAGCAGAAGCAGGAATCAAAGATTTTATCTTGGTTGTTGGCTATCTCGGTGATAAAATAATGGACTATGCCAAAACAAAATATCCTGATTTAAATATTACCATTATTTATCAAAATGAGCGTAAGGGATTGGGTCATGCTATTTACTTGTGTAAGGATATAGTAGGCGATGATGAAGTGATTATTGCTTTAGGAGATACCATTTGTGAGTACAATGTAGCCTCATTGATGGAGTCGCCTGGTTCTGTTTTATGTGTAAAGAAAGTTGATGATCCAAGAGATTTTGGTGTTGCAGAAACAGATGAAAATTTCATTGTTACCAAGTTGGTAGAAAAACCGCAAATACCCAGAACCAATAATGCTTTGGTGGGAATTTATAAAATTGTAGAGACGAGTTTGATGTTCAAATGTATTGAACAACTTATGGATAAAACCATTGCAGAGGAAGGTGAAATGGGTTTAACGCCTGCATTGGATTGCATGGTGAGTGGTGGAGCTGTTTTCACAACTATGAAAGTGGCCAATTGGTTTGATTGTGGTAAAAAAGAAACACTGCTTGAGAGTAATGCTACTCTCTTGAAAAAATGGGGCGGAGAGATTGCTAATCAAGATACTTTTCTCAATACCATCATCATTCCTCCAGTCAGCATTGCACCTAATTGTGAAATTCAAAATGCAATTATTGGTCCCAATGTAACCATTGGAGAAAAATCTGTCATCAGTTATTCTGTTGTAAAAGAATCCATTGTGGGTTCGTTCACAAAACTATACGACGTAGTCTTGCACGACTCCCTCATTGGCTCTGATACTGTTATCAAAGGAGAGACGCGCACCTTGAATATAGGCGACAATACTGAAAT
The DNA here is from genome assembly GCA_041156925.1 of Bacteroidota bacterium. Taxonomy (GTDB): domain Bacteria; phylum Bacteroidota; class Bacteroidia; order Chitinophagales; family Chitinophagaceae; genus Pollutibacter. Next base: position 5,164 of record JBEBDP010000174.1, read on the forward strand.
TGATTTAGGATAACCTTAGCTCAATTTTCCTACCATCTCAGATGGTACAACCCACTGATCAAATTCTGCTTCACTCAAGTAGCCTAGTTTCACAGCCATTTCTTTGAGTGTAGTTCCTTCTTTGTGTGCTTTCTGAGCAATTTCTGCTGCTTTGTAGTATCCAATTTTTGTATTCAATGCAGTAACCAACATCAATGAATTGTTGAGGTGCTTCTCAATGTTATCATGCAAGGGTTCAATACCCACAGCACATTTATCATTGAAGCTTACACAACCATCGCCAATCAATTTAGCACTGTGGAGGAAGTTATAGATCATCATGGGTTTGAATACATTCAATTCAAAATGGCCATTAGCACCACCCACGTTGATAGCCACATCATTTCCCAAAACCTGTGCTGCAATCATGGTGAGTGCTTCACATTGGGTTGGGTTGACTTTACCCGGCATGATTGAAGAACCTGGTTCATTGTCCGGAATAAAAATTTCACCAATACCACTTCTTGGTCCGGATGAAAGCATGCGAATATCATTTGCAATTTTCATCAAGCTGACTGCTACTGTCTTCAAAGCGCCATGCGCTTCAACAATAGCATCATGCGCTGCTAGGGCTTCAAATTTATTTTCTGCCGTAACAAATGGTAAGCCAGTGAGTGAGGCAATATGCTTGGCTACGTTTTCAGCATAATTGTCTGGGGTATTGATACCGGTGCCTACTGCTGTTCCGCCTAATGCAAGTTCAGAAAGATGTGCCAATGTATTTTTTATGGCTTTGATTCCATGATCTAATTGAGAAACATAGCCGCTGAATTCTTGTCCCACTGTTAATGGCGTTGCATCCATGAAATGTGTTCTTCCAATTTTAACCACATGCATGAAAGCCTTGCTTTTTGCAGCAAGTGTGTTCCTTAATTTTTCGATACCAGGAAGGGTAGTTGAAATCAGCATTTGGTATGCAGCAATATGCATTGCTGTAGGGAAGGTGTCATTAGATGATTGTGATTTGTTCACATCATCATTTGGATGAAGGAATTTATCCTTATCAGTCAAATTACCACCTTTAATAACATGTCCGCGGTAAGCCACTACTTCATTTACGTTCATGTTGCTTTGTGTACCGCTACCGGTTTGCCAAACAACCAATGGGAAGTAGTCGTCAAGTTTACCTTCAAGGATTTCATCACAAACCTGACCAATTAATTTTGATTTCTCTTCCGACAAAACACCTGCTTCAAAATTGGTAATGGCTGCAGCTTTTTTCAAATAAGCAAATGCCTTAATGATTTCCTTTGGCATTTTATTGGTGTCTTGTGCTATTTTGAAATTATCAATGCTTCTTTGTGTTTGTGCTCCATAATAGGCGTTGCTTGGTACGCTCACTTCACCCATTGTATCTTTTTCAATCCTGTATTCCATGTTTAAAATTTGCTTGCAAAATTAATGAATGTTATATCGAGATGATTTTCTTATTTGAAATTGGCCTTTCTTTTTTCTAAAAATGCAGTAACGCCTTCTACCATATCATCACTGGCAAAGCTTTTCCCAAAACAAACTGCTTCGGTTTTCATGCCCTGCACTGGATCTCCATCTGCTGCGTTTGTGGCCTCGATGACTTGGCTTAATGCAACAGCAGATTTACTAGTAATTGTTTTCATTTTGGCTTCTGCTATTGCTACTAAATCTTCTTGCTTGCACACGTGGTTAACCAAACCTATTCTGTAGGCTTCATTTGCGTCAATGTTTTCTCCTGTCATCATCAATTCCATCGCTCTTCCTTTTCCAACAAGACGTGTTAGTCGCTGGGTTCCACCATAACCTGGAATAATACCGAGGTTGATCTCAGGCTGACCAAATTTGGCATTTTCTGATGCAATGCGAAAGTGGCAACTCATAGCAAGTTCACAACCGCCTCCCAGTGCAAATCCATTGACGGCAGCAATGATAGGCTTATGCGCATTTTCAATTTTGGAAAAAAGAGTTTGCCCTCGCTCTGCAAATACTGACCCTTTGTTTCTATCGCCTTTTAAAAAACCACTGATATCTGCTCCCGCAACAAAAGCCTTCTCACCAGCACCTGTTAGTATAGCTCCTTTCAAGCTATTGTCATTCAGGAACATTGTTATTGTTGTTTCTAAAGCATCAAGTACGCTGGCATTTAATGCATTTAATTTCTCTGGCCTGTTGATGGTGATCCAAAGAATAGCTTCTTTTTGTTCAGTTAGCATTACATTATCACTCATAGGATAAGTTTTTAAAATGATCGATTGGTTTTTACCCACTCGCTGATGTAGGTGGCAATTGCTGTAGAAGCAGTTCCTGGTGGAAATAGTGTTCCTACACCCATTGCTTCTAATGCTGTTCTATCTTCTTCAGGAATGATGCCGCCACCTGTAAGCAACACATCATGCATTTGTTTTTCTTTCATCAAGTTGATGATTCTTGGAAAAACAGTCATGTGTGCGCCAGATAAAATACTTATGCCAATTGCATCAACATCCTCTTGAAGAGCGGCTTCTACCACCATTTCTGGGGTTTGTCTGAGTCCCGTGTATATAACCTCCATGCCTGCATCCTTGAGGGATGTTGCAATAACTTTTGCTCCACGATCGTGACCATCTAAACCTACTTTCGCAATCAGTACCCTGATTGGACGTGAATGAAGTGATGGATTGGTTTTTTTCATGTTAAAGCATTTTCAAAACGTGACTGATTCTGCGCAGTGTGGTTGCTTTTCCAATTTTGGCTGCAATTTCAAAAACAGGTGGTCCAAATTTTCCTCCAACCAACATGATTCTAAAGGGTAATTGTAGTTCACCTGGCTTTATACCTGCAGCAGCGGCATGTGTCTTAAATGAGTTTTCAATTTCAATGGCATTCCATTCAGGTAGGGCTTCAAGCAAAGCAGACCAAGCAGCAAAGAAGGAAGATTTGTTTTCATCCCATTTTGCTCGAATGGCTTCTGTATCAATGATTGCAGGGTCTTGGAAGAAATACAACATTTGAGGAAGGAAATCATTCAACAATTGACACCTCTCTTTCACCATTGATATAATGTCTATTACTTCATTTTCGGCAGGAGTCACATTTGCGGATGATAACAATGCAACCACGTAGGGAAGTAGTTTTTTATTTTCAGATTTTTTTATCCATTCCTGGTTGAACCACTTGGCTTTTTCAAAATCAAATTTTGCTCCACCCTTATGGATTCTTTCTATTTCAAAACGATTCGCTAATGTTGCTAGATCAAATAACTCTTCTCCGCTACCATCATTCCACCCCAACAGGGCCAACATATTGATGAATGCCTCAGGCATAAAGCCTATTTCTTTGAATCCTTTTGTGAGTTCGCCTGTTTTGGGGTCTTTCCAATCCATTGCAAATACTGGGAAGCCAAGTCTATCGCCATCTCTTTTACTTAATTTACCTTGTCCGTCTGGTTTGAGTATCAAAGGTAAATGCGCCCATGCTGGCATACTGTCCTTCCATCCAAGGTATTCCCAAAGCAACACATGGACAGGAGAGGAGGGTAGCCATTCTTCACCTCTAAATGCATGTGTGATCTGCATTTCATAATCATCTACTACCACAGCAAGATGATAGGTTGGCATACCATCGGCCTTGAGTAAAACTTTATCATCTACTTGATCTGTGTTAAAAGTGACTTCACCTCTGATCAAATCATTTAGTTTAACCTCGGTGTTATTTGGCATTTTGATGCGAATGACGTGAGGGGTATTGTTGGCAAGCAATTGATCGACAGTTGCTTTGTCGAGCGACAATGAATTTTTCAACTGCATACGCAGTTTACTGTTGTATTGTGGAGATGGGTTGGTGTCAGATTTGAACTCCTCTCTCATTTTCTCCAATTCTTCTGGAGTGTCAAATGCGTAATACGCAAAACCTTTTTCTACAAGCTGTT
>JBEBDP010000175.1:0-7302 GCA_041156925.1 Bacteroidota bacterium
TTGTCCGTTTTAGTAGTGGGCTATGGGAATAGTTTGCACGTTTAAAAAATGAAAGAAATCAAATGAAAATTCTACAGTCAGCTATCGATCAATACAACCATGATTTACAAGCTAGTCATGAGCAGAAATTTTCATATCTCTCAGCTACTAATGATGGTCTTGAAAAAATAATTGAGCAATTGTGCAGATTCCAAGTAGCTATACCCAGTTGGGCCTTAGGTGCAGGAGGAACACGTTTCGGTCGTTTTTCTATAGGAGGTGAACCTTCCAATCTGGAACAAAAAATTGAAGATGTAGGATTGATACACAGTTTAAATAAATCAAGTGGTGCAATATCCTTGCATATTCCATGGGATATACCTTCTGATCCTGCTCATATTCGTGCTTTGGCTAATGAACATGGTTTAAGATTTGATGCCATGAATTCAAATACTTTTCAAGATCAACCTCATCAGCAACACAGTTATAAATATGGTTCGTTGCAACATGTAGATAAGTCGGTCAGGAAGCAAGCCATTACACATAACATGGATGTCATCAAATATGGTGTAGAGCTGGGTTCTAAATCATTAACCGTATGGTTATCTGATGGATCCTGTTTTCCTGGTCAACTTAATTTTAGAAAAGCTTTTCAGCATGTGTTGGAAAGCTTAGAAGAAATTTACCATGTGCTTCCAGCAGACTGGAAACTTTTTATTGAGTATAAAGCTTTTGAGCCTAACTTTTATTCAATGACTGTCGGGGATTGGGGCCAATCACTTTTGTTGGCCAATAAATTAGGACCAAAGGCATATACATTAGTCGATTTAGGACATCATCTACCCAATGCCAATATTGAGCAAATCGTTGCCCTATTGTTAATGGAAAATAAATTAGGTGGCTTTCATTTTAATGATTCAAAATATGGGGATGATGATTTAACGGTAGGGTCAATCAGGCCGTATCAATTATTCCTCATCTTCCGTGAATTGGTTGAAGGAATGAATGCACGTGGTATGGATCATGCTCTGGATTTGGGATGGATGATAGATGCTTCGCACAACATCAAAGATCCATTGGAAGATCTTTTGCAATCTGTTGAAGCTATTCAAATTGCATATGCTCAAGCATTGCTTGTTGATGATCATGCCTTAGAAGAAGCGCGCATGCATAATGATGTTGTAAAATGTCAGGAGATCTTGCAAAATGCCTTCAGGACGGATGTTCGTGCCATAGTTGCAGAAGCGCGACTAAGAAATGGAGCCTCAATAGATCCTTTGGGATTGTATCGAAAGTTAAATGTGAGAGGTGGACTGATTAAGGAGAGAGGTGTCTCCGCAAAAGCAACAGGGTTATAGTGTCTGATTTGAATCCAATAGAAGTTGTTCTTATTTTTGATATTGGCAAAACCAATAAGAAGGTTCTGCTTTTTAATGAGCATCTAGATGTTATTAATACAAAATCAGTTGAATTGCCAGAGACTATCGATGAAGATGGTTTTCCAACTGAAGATATTCAATTGCTGACCAGTTTTGTCTTGAACACTTTTGGTGAAGTTTTAGCTGATAAACGTTACAGCATTCGAGGTGTAAATTTTTCCGCATACGGTGCAAGTCTCGTTTATTTAGATACTCACGGAGATGTTTTGACGCCGTTATACAATTACCTAAAACCCTATCCACAACTGTTATTAGATAACTTCTACGAACAATATGGCGGTCAAGAAAACTTTTCTAGGTCAGCTGCATCACCTGTTCTAGGTAGTCTCAATTCAGGTATGCAATTGTATCGTTTAAAAAAAGAACAACCGGAAAAAATGGAGTCGCTTGCCACTGTGCTTCATTTACCTCAATATTTGGCTTCGCTAATTTCTGGGCAATTCTATACTGAACTGACCAGTATTGGGTGTCATACTAATTTCTGGGATTTTGATAAGAATGCTTACCAGCAATGGTTAAAGGATGAGCAGCTTGATCAATATTTGCCTCCATTGGCTAATAAATTCCATACTTCAGTTCAAATAAATGGTAAAGAGCTTATTGTTGGTACTGGACTTCATGATAGTTCTGCAGCTGTGGTTCCTTATCTGCTGGAAAAAAAGAATAGGTTTCTGTTATTATCTACAGGCACTTGGTGCATCAGTCTAAATCCATTCAATAATTCACCATTGTTACAAGAGGAGTTGAAAAACGACTGCCTCTGTTACTTACAACCAAGCGGCAAGCCAATTAAAGCTGCAAGATTTTTTGGTGGACAAATCCATCAAGAAAATGTAGCGAAAATTGCCGATCATTTCAATCTAACAATTGATGAAATTCTTCACACTAATTATAGTGATGAAGATCTTAGTTTATTGTTAAAGCATCCAGAGAATAAGGAGTTTTTAAATTGTAGTGATGCAAGAACATCCTATTTTGTAATGATGGAAGAGCTTATTGCTAGACAGAAACTTTCAACTGATTGGGTGCTTCAATCAGCTGATGTAGATGAAATAGTGGTCGATGGGGGATTTGCAAAAAATAAGTTGTTTATGAAATTACTAAAGCGCGTTTACCCAAATAAGCTAGTTACTGCTTCAGAGCTTTCTCAAGGTAGTTCATTGGGAGCTGCAATTGTTTTAAAGGAGGCGATATGGAGAAATTAAATAAGGAATTATATCGTGCTATTGCAGATAATGATGAACTGTCTGTGCTTGATTATCCAGAAAAAGTGCTGCAATTTGGAACAGGAGTCTTGTTACGTGCATTGCCTGATTATTTTATTGATGTTGCCAATAAGCAGGGAAAATTTAAAGGCCGCATAGTAATGGTTAAATCAACGCCTGGGCCAGTTAGTATTGCATATGGCGACCAAGACAATTTATTTACACATTTAATCAAGGGTATAGATCAGGGTAAGTTGATTGAAAAAATGCATATTAATGCATCAATTTCAAGGTGCCTACATGCAGAAGACAATTGGGATGAGGTGTTAAAATTTTCAATTTCACCAGATTTGCAAATCGTCATATCAAATACAACAGAAGTAGGTATTGTATTTGAAGAAGAGGCAATAATAAATGTTTTGCCAAAATCATTTCCCGGAAAATTATTAGCAGTTCTCTATCAACGTTATATCTTTTATAAAGGTGATCAGCACCGTGGACTTATAATTTTACCAACTGAGCTTATAGACAACAATGCTGATCAATTATTGGATATTTTAAATAGGCTGGCAAGATATAACCAGTTGAGTAATGAGTTTATTGAGTGGTTAAATCAAGCAAATTATTTCTGTAATACTTTGGTAGATAGAATAGTGCCTGGTAAGTTGTCTGACACACTGCATATAGAAGCTGAAAAGCAAATAGGCTATAAGGATGATTTGATGATCATGTCAGAGCCCTTTGCTTTGTGGGCAATTGAAGACAAAGGCGATGTAATTCGAGATAAATTAAATTTTTTTGATGAAAATTTAGGATGCAAACTTGTAGATGCCTTGTATGTCTATAAGGAATTGAAACTTCGGTTGTTGAATGCCACTCATAGTTTTAACTGTGCTTATGCTATGCGATTAGGATTTACTTATGTTAGAGAGGCTATTCAGGATGATGATTTTAAGTCTTATGTTATAGCACTTATGGAAGAGATAAGGCTTGTTCTAAATGCTGACCCATTAATAAATGAAGCATTAATCGATCAATTCAGTAATGCTGTTTTTGATCGTATATCCAATCCTTATATTGATCATAAATGGGAAAGTATTTCACTGTATTATTCTAAAAAAATCACAGTAAGGTGCATTCCGCTAATTAGAAAAGCAATTGAAATGGGGCATGGTCGTTTTGCCAACATGCAAAAAGGCCTAGAAGAATACAATCATTTTGCAAATGGTGAATTAAATGAGTTTTTAGAAAAAGAAGTTTATGGCAAAGAGTAAGCATTTTTATATCAGAAAATCCCATCGTTATTTAGGACTATTATTAGGGATACAATTTTTGTTATGGACCATTGGTGGTCTATATTTCAGTTGGAATGATATAGATGAAGTACATGGTGATTTTCAAAAGAAACGAGTTCCGCTCTTAAGTTCTTCAATAGGGTTAGTATCACCCTCAATAGTTTTAGATTCAATCAAAAAAGTACATCAAGTAGATTCATTGGTATCTATTCAATTGATAGACATATTAGGTAAGCCTTATTACCAAATCAGATGTATTTCTGCAATGCATGAGATGAGCACACATACAGATCATCATGATTTGATGAATCATTTGGCTGATGCTCAGACAGGAAATTTGAGACCACCTCTTTCTGAGCAAGAAGCAGTTAATGTGGCAAAAAGATATTTTGCAGAAGAGGCAAAAGTTGTTTCAGTGGAAAAAGTAGATTCAATTCATCCACATCATGAGTATAGGTCAGGGGAATTGCCAGCTTATGCCATCACTTTTGAACATCCGACAAATACCACAGTATATGTGGCTACTGAGTTAGGGACAGTTCAAAAATTCAGAAACAATAAATGGCGGGTATTTGATTTTTTATGGATGATGCATACCATGGATTATCAGGGGCGGGATAATTTTGGAAATTTTTTACTGAAAATATTTTCAATTTTTGGCCTGATTACAGTGCTTTCAGGGTTCTTACTTTTTTTTATTTCAGCAAAATGGAATAAAAAGAAGATTCTTAATTAGATGATAATTCACGCAGAGTTTGTAGAATGACCTGCATTGTCTCTGGTCCAATACTCATGCCGGTCAGGTATTCACTGTGTGGTATATTGTTTTTTGGATCGAAGAAGCTTGGTTTTAAAATATAACCCAAAGCGTCTTGGGAAAGGCCCATTACAAATCTCGCACCTTTATTCTTCATCATTTTTTTAGAAGCAAAACTCATTGCAGGGACTGTCTCCCCTGGGTGTGTAGCAAAACTACAATCGCCAATGCTGAAGAAGGCAATTTCTGAAGCGACTGTTTCGCCAAAATCTCTTTCAATAACTCCGGCTTTTGATAACAGTTTAAAATTCTGGTTGACTACCGGAAAGTTAACCAGTTTAGAAGCAAACGTTATAGATGGTGATGAGTTCGATTGAGCATTTTTTAAAATATCTAGAACATATTTTGCTAATGAAGTTCCGTACAGTTCAGCATTTTCAAAAGAAGATGGAACATCTTCTGGTTGAATCCATCCACCAATGGCACCTTGCAGAAATAGGTTGACTCCGCCAGATTGTTTATCTAGATAAGAGTAGTATCCCCAAAGGTAGTCTGCGCTAGCTGCTGTGGTAGCATCATCCATTATAGTAGGGTGACAGGCAAAATTGGTTAATGTAGCAATATTTTTATTTTTTTGATTTTGTAGTTTTAATACACTTACCGACCTGTCAATTTCATCTGGTTCCGAAATATTTTTTACCCAATCCTTTCCAAATTCACCAGTTGCATAAACTAAAGTTGCATTCTCTTTTTTAGTGTAAGCCTCATGAATAGCAGCAACTGCTTGACTGACTATCTTTTTCATGTGTTTTTGGTTCACGCCTGTATGCATGAAATCTTTACCCCAAATGCCAACTACATCCGGACCAGCATGGGTATGCGTAGAAGTCATTACGATATGTTCTGCATTTATTTGAGGAAGTTTCTTTTTTATTTCTGCTCTTATCTCTATCAGTTGTGGGTAAAGTAATCCTATGCAATCGAATGTGAGTAGTGTAATATCATTTATGTTATTCTTGATGTAAACAGCTTTTACGTATAATGAATCATGTATGTCTATAAATGGACGATTAGGTTTTCCCCCTGCCAAATAAAGTGAATCAGCATCAGGGTTAATGTTTTTTTGTGACGCACCAGCAGTGAAAGTTTGGGCAACTAGGTTTGTGAAGCCTATCAAGGAAATAGTAAGAATACATGCGAGTCTAAACATAAAGTAGGTGTTTAAAAATCTAGCTTAAAAATAGGCTAAAATCATCTGCTATTGCCTAACTTTAAAACTAACAAGATTTGCCATATGCCTAACCAATCTCAAAAAAGTAGGAGATCCTTTCTCCGAAACAGTGCGGCCATTGCAGCCGGTTTCTTTATCGTACCCCGTCATGTTTTAGGAAGAGGATATATTCCGCCAAGTGATCAGCTCACCAAAGGAATCATTGGTGTTGGTGGTATGGGACGTGGACACATTCCCTATGCTGGAACAAGGGTTGTTGCAATATGCGATGTAGATAAAAAGCATTTGAATGAAGTTGCTGCTAGTATAGGTGGTGGAGTTAAAACCTTTCACGACCACAGAGAGTTGATAGCACTACCTGAGGTAGATATTGTTCATATTGCCACTCCTCCTCATTGGCATGGAATAATGGCAATTGAAGCAGCAAAGGCTGGAAAAGACATTTGGTGTGAAAAACCAATGACAAGGACTATTGGGGAAGGTAAACGAGTAGTAGAGGCAGTTAATCAATATGGACGAATGTTCAGGCTGAATACTTGGTTCAGGTTTGAAGATAATTTCTATGGGATGAAAACAAAAGTAAAGCCCATCAAGAAATTAGTCGAGTCTGGTTTATTGGGATGGCCTCTTACAGTCACCGTGAGTAAGCATACTGGGTTTGATTGGAAGTTTTATTGGGTAGGTAAGACGCAATTAGAGACACAACCTGTTCCTGAAACATTAGATTATGAAAGATGGCTAGGGCCAGCGCCATTCAAACCCTATAATGCGCATAGGGTGCATGGAACATTTAGAGGCTATTGGGATTATGATGGGGGTGGCTTAGGAGATATGGGGCAACATTATTTAGATCCTATCCAATATTTTTTAGGGAAAGATGAAACCAGTCCCGTTTCTGTTGAAGTAGACGCTGAACAGCAACACCCAGATGCCTGTGGTACCTTCAGAAGAATCACTTATACATACGATGATGGTTGTAAAATAGTATTGGATGGCGAAGCCAAAGATCCAAATGTACCCTACATCGAAGGTCCGAATGGTAAAGTATTCAATGGTTTTAAATCTACGATTCCAAATCTTGAAGATAAGTTAGCTATGATGCCAGATCCTGAACCACAGGTTACGGATTTCCTTGAATCAGTTCGTTATAGGAAAAAATTTGCATTGAATGAATCAAATGGACACCGTTCTTGTACCATCATCAACATGGGAAAAATTGCACTGCAGTTGGGTAGAAATTTAAAATTCGATCCGGTTGAACAAGTATTCATAGGTGATGACGAAGCCAATCGTTTAATCTATCCTGCAATGCGTGCGCCTTGGAACATCTAAATAACCTACTACAATGAAAAAGTCAATCAGTCTACTCATATACCTATCTGTTAGTTTCTATTCT
>JBEBDP010000176.1:0-11189 GCA_041156925.1 Bacteroidota bacterium
TCAAGTCGATCTCCCTTTAACACAAATTCATTGAGTTCTTTGAGATCAAGTTGTTTGATAGCCAATTGATAAAATAGATCTAGCGGAGATGGCAACTTATAAAAAGCAACCAACTCATCTATGTTTTGCTGAGAAAATGAAGCACCAAAAGCATTTAGCTTTTTTTCAGCGATATACTTTCCATCTTCAGCAATCTTTCTTTTCTCTTCCTTCAGCGCATCTTTTATCCTGCTTTTGGCCTTGGCCGTTACAACCGCCGAAAGCCAATCTTCAGTAGGCTTCTGTTTATTGGAAGTGATGATTTCAATCTGGTCTCCACTTTTCAATTTATGCCCAATTGGCACTAGTTTATGGTTCACTTTTGCGCCAATACATTTAGAACCAATAGCAGAGTGAATGCCAAAAGCAAAATCAAGTGCAGTTGAACCTACAGGAAACATTCTAACATCACCCTTAGGGGTATAGACATAAATTTCTTCTGCAAGAAATGAGGTTTTAAAATCCTGAAGAAAATCTATTGAACTTATATCCTCACCACCCAAGGCCTCTCTTATCTGTGAGAACCACTTATCAAACCTGTCTTCTTCCGCTCCACCCTCTTTGTATTTCCAATGCGCTGCAAGTCCTTTTTCAGCAATTTCATTCATCCTTCTTGAACGAATTTGTACTTCAACCCACTTACCCTGAGGACCCATTACCGTTGTATGCAAAGCCTCATACCCATTCGCTTTGGGATTGCTTAACCAGTCCCTCATCCTTTCAGGAGCAGGGTTATACATGTCTGAAACAATTGAATAAATTTTCCAACATGCCTCTTTTTCTTGTTCGAATACAGCATCTACAATAATGCGAATTGCAAAGAGATCATACACTTCTTCAAACTCCACATTCTTCTTCTTCATTTTGTTCCAGATAGAATGGATAGATTTAGGTCGACCATAGATGTCATATTTGAAATCAGCCCTATCCAATTTTTCCTTTACTGGTTTGATGAACTCATTGATGTATCGTGATCTTTCCCTTTTGGTTTCAGCAAGTTTTTTTGCTATTTGTTTATAGGTATCTGGCTCAAGGTATTTCATGGCCAGATCTTCCATTTCCGTCTTCAGGTTGTACAAACCCATTCGGTGAGCGAGTGGAGCATAAACATAGACAGTCTCAGAAGATGTCTTCAACTGTTTCTCTCGCTTCATGCTATCTAGGGTCCTCATGTTGTGGAGCCTATCAGCCAACTTGATGAGAATCACCCTAGGATCGTCGGTTAGTGTAAGTAAGATTTTCTTGAAGTTCTCAGCTTGCTGGGTTGTATTGTTATCTACTACCGTTGCTATTTTGGTTAGACCGTCAATTATTTTGGCCATTTCCAACCCAAACTCCTCTTGGATATCCTCCAAAGTAAGATCAGTATCTTCTACCGTATCATGCAACAAGGCACAGATGGTTGACCTCACGCCCAATCCAATTTCCTCAACACAAATCATGGCCACAGCCAGTGGATGGAAAATATAGGGTTCGCCGGTTTTTCGGCGCATGGTTTTGTGTGCTTCTACCGCCAATTCAAAGGCACGTCTAACCAATTCTTTGTCGCCTGTCTTCAATTTTGGCTTCAAAACACGCAGCAAAGCCCTGTATCGCCTTACAATTTCCTTTTTCTCCTGCTCTTCTGTCAGGTTATAAGGCTGCATCACTATATCTTTTTCCAAACTATCCATCAACTCAAATTTACTGAAAAAGGAAATGATTGCCTTTTTTTCAATGGAAACTGCTACATTTGCATCCCACTTCGAAAAGAGCCACTGTTTTAAACAAACAGTTTTGCGGGTGTGGTGAAATTGGTAGACACGCCAGACTTAGGATCTGGTGCCGCGAGGCTTGGGGGTTCGAGTCCCTCCACCCGCACACTGCTCTTTTCTCAATCAAATTAGTATGGCACAGATTACAAGAGAGCAATTGGCTCCACTTCACGAAAAAATTACAGTTAACGTTTCTTCTTCAGATTACAACACCGCTTATGAAGCATCCTTGAAAAAGTATGCGAAATCAGCCAATATTCCAGGTTTCAGAAAAGGTATGGTTCCAGCTGGTATTGTGAAAAAAATGTATGGTGCTTCTATCTTCACAGAAGAAGTGCTTCGCGCAATTGAGACTGAATTGATGACCTACCTTCAAAAAGAAAATATTTCTTATTTGGGTCAACCCCTTCCAGAAGACAGCAACGATCCTGCAATGTTCAACCACAACGAACCAAAGGATTATGCCTTCTCTTTTGAAATTGGCTTGAAGCCTGAATTCAGTGTTCCTGATTTGGCTAAAGCCAAAACCACTTTGCATGTAGTTGAAGCTACAGATGAAATGGTAAATGAAGAAATTGACAGGATTCAGCGTCGTCTTGGTAAAATGACAGAACCAGAAACTGTTACCAATGAAGAAGATGTTCTAAACGTATCTTTCCAGAAATCAGATGCAAAAGGCAATGTAGAAGAAGGTGCAGAGAAAAAAGACAATTCTTTATTGCTTAAATATTTTGCTGAAGCTTTCAGAAAGAATTTGATAGGCAAGAAAAAAGATGAATCTGTTGTTCTTCAATTGGGAAAAGCATTTGAAGAAAAAGAAAGGGAGTGGATTGCAGGAGATCTTGGACTAGACAAAGAAAACAAAGACGATCTCAAGCAAAACTTTGTGATGACCATCAATAAGATTGCTTTTGTGGAGAAAAGAGATTTAGATGAAACTTTCTTCAAGGAAGCATTGCCTGGAAAGGAGATCGCAACTGAAGAAGCATTCAAACAAGAAATTCGCAGCCAAATAGAAGCTTACTGGAAGCACCAGTCACAGCATCTTTTGGAGCATGAAATCTTCCATATTTTATCAGAAGACACTAAAATGGATTTCCCTGAGACCTTCCTTAAGAAATGGTTGTTAAAGACCAATGAAAAGGGACAAACAGAGGAAACCATTGAAAAAGAATTTCCTGCTTTCTTGAACCAGTTGAGATGGACTTTGGTAAGCAATGAAATTGGCACCCAAAATGCCATTCAGGTTAATCGTGAAGAAATTATGGACAGCATGCGCCAACAATTGATGGGTTATTTTGGCTCCATGAACATGGGCGGAAATTTCGATTGGTTGGATAGCTATGTAGACAGAATGATGAGCGATAAAGACCAGGTTGAAAATGCTTATCAGCGTGTATTCAGCTCGAAAGTATTGTCATGGGCAGGTAGCCAAGCAAAACCTAAAGAGAAAAAGGTGACTGCTGCAGAATTTGCTGAACTCCAGGGCAAACACAACCATTAATATTTCTAAGTTTTGATAAAAAAGTGAAAAGTGAGTCATCATTTTTCACTTTTTGTTTTTACGAAAAGGCATGGCATTTTGTCCGCTTTTTAGCCGGGCACGGAATTTGGTCAGTTTTGTAGTAATTTGCTCACCATAAAGATCTACATATGAACCTCGGAAAAGAGTTTGAAAAATTTGCGATAAAGGAGAGAGGAATTTCAAGTAATACCCTCCATGGCTACACCAACCATATGGTTACCAACCTGACTCCCAACATCATTGAGGAAAGACCCATGAATGTTGCGGTAATGGATGTATACAGCAGATTGATGATGGACCGCATCATTTTTCTTGGTTACCCCATTTCAGATGAAGTTGCGAATATTATTACAGCTCAACTTCTGTTTCTAGACAGTACAGATAGAACCCGTGATATTCAAATGTATATCAATAGTCCGGGTGGATCTGTTTACGCTGGTCTAGGCGTTTACGACACCATGCAATATGTTACACCAGATGTATCTACAATTTGTATTGGTGTTGCAGCAAGTATGGCTGCAGTGTTGATGTGCGCAGGTACCGCAGGCAAGAGAACAGCACTAAAGCACTCTCGCATCATGATGCATCAGCCAAGTGCAGGTGCAGGCGGACAAGCCAGTGATATTGAAATCACAGTCTCTCAAGTGAAAAAGTTGAAACAAGAACTATACGAAGTGGTTTCCCTTCATAGTGGTCAACCTGTTGAAAAAATCGCAGCTGATTTCGATAGAGATTTCTGGATGACTTCTGTTGAGGCTAAGGAATATGGTTTAGTTGACGAAGATTTGTTGTTGTACCCAAAGTAAAAGTAGAACGCTTAAAATAACTCGGTATGAAAATGAGACAAGTGATTCCGGTTAGAATGGATGAAGAGCAAGAGCCTAAAGAGAATGGGAACCCCATGGAAAACATGGTTTCCACTGCGAAATTTGATAAAAAATTCATCGAAGAACGTAAGATATTTTTGTGGGGTGTTGTAGATGACAAATCTGCAAAAGACATCACTGCAAGATTGATGTACCTCGATATGATTGATCCAGGTAAAGAGATCAAGTTTTATATCAATAGTCCGGGTGGTGTTGTAACCAGCGGCATGGTAATCTACGATACCATGCAAATGATCAAATCACCAGTATCTACCATCTGTATGGGTATGGCCGCTTCTATGGGTTCCATCCTTTTGAGTGGTGGTGAAAAAGGCAAGCGCTTTATCTTCCCTCATGGAGAAGTGATGATTCATCAACCTTCAGGCGGCGGACAAGGAACATCTGCAGATTTGGAAATCATGGCAGAACAAATCAAAAAAATCAAAGCACTTGGTGCTCAAATATTAGCTGACAATTGTGGCCAAACTTTTGAAAAGGTGATGAAAGATTTTGATCGTGATTATTGGATGGGGGCTGAAGAATCACTGGCCTATGGTATCGTAGATGGAATTCTCACAGAACTTTGATTTTGATTCATTAAACCAACACCATGGCGAAGTCCACTTTGCATTGTTCATTTTGCGGAAGAAACCGCGATGAGGTTAAAATCCTCATTGCAGGTCAGGAAGGGCATATCTGTGAAGGCTGTGTAGAACATGCCAAGGAAATTGTTTTGCAGGAAGTTGATAACAAACAATCAGCTAATTCTGGATACAAACTAAAAATCAAGAAACCAGTCGATCTTAAAAAGAGCCTCGACGAATATGTTATTGGCCAGGACGAAGCCAAGAAAATTCTTTCTGTCGCAGTCTATAATCACTACAAACGCTTAAACCAAACCATAGATAAATCCAACAAGCGCTCCAAAAAAGAGGAAGAAGAAGATGAAGTGGAGATAGAGAAAAGCAATGTGATCATGGTTGGTGAAACAGGTACAGGAAAGACATTGCTCGCTAAAACAATTGCCAAACTACTCAATGTTCCTTTTGCTATAGTTGATGCTACTGTATTTACTGAAGCGGGTTATGTAGGTGAAGATGTTGAAAGTATTCTAACACGTTTACTTCAGGTATGCAACTATGATGTAAATGCCGCTGAAACAGGTATTGTATACATTGATGAGATTGATAAAATCGCTAGAAAAAGTGATAACCCTTCAATAACAAGAGATGTGAGTGGTGAAGGTGTTCAACAGGGTTTATTGAAATTACTAGAAGGTACAGATGTGTTGGTACCCCCTCAAGGAGGCAGAAAGCATCCTGATCAAAAATTAATTAAGGTCAACACCCAAAATATCTTATTTATTTGCGGTGGTGCGTTCGATGGTGTTGATAAACTCATCGCAAGAAGAGTGAATACCAATTCAATCGGCTTCAATGTAAACAAGAGTTTACAGGAAGAGATGAAAAACAACCTCTTAAAATTCGTTAATGCACAAGATCTCAAATCATTCGGTTTGATACCTGAACTTCTAGGAAGATTACCGGTAGTGACTTATTTAGATCCCTTAGATGCAGAAACGCTTCGATCAATCTTGGTGAAGCCTAAGAATGCGTTGATGAAACAATACAAGAAATTGTTTGAGCTGGAAGGCATTACCTTGAGTGTTGAAGATGAGGTTATTGATTTCATGGTACAAAAAGCTATGGAGTTTAAGTTGGGTGCAAGGGGACTACGTTCTATTTGCGAGAGTATGCTCACAGACGCTATGTTCGAATTGCCTTCTACCAATAAAAAAGAATTCAAATTGACTGCCGAATACGCAAAGCAGAAATTTGATCAATCTAAAATGAACCTGCTCAAGGTTGCCTAAGATGAAAGAATTGATTGATCAATTGATGAAGGAGGCCGGACTAACTGAAAAGCAGTCGCTCGAAGCCATCCGTATCATCAAAGAGTTTGCAAAAAGAAAATTCCCTGTATTCGGTGGCGCTATCGATAAATTATTCGATAAGTATGCGCCTAAACAAGAAGATGACTTTCTAGATTAATTGCTGAACAAGAGATAAGGCTCTATTTTATCAAGTTGTGCTCGATCAAGTTGATCTACTTTTTCCAATGCAGTTCTATTTGCAAAATGACCATGGGCTTTTCGATAGGCCAAAACAATTTTTACAAAAACATTGGTTGCATATGGATGCTTTCTTACATCAGCATACTCCGCCTTGTTGATATCAATTAGTTTAGGCTTGAAGTCCTTTTCAATTTTCAAAAGCGGAACAATAATTTGATAGGCAGAATCAGTTAACCCATACACCTCTTTCAATTGAGATAGTTCTATAAAACCTCCCAAACGCTCCCTGTAACGAATTATTCTTGAGGATAATTTTTCGCCAATTGCTGGTAGTCGCTCAAGCTCGATACTATCAGCCTTGTTGATATCGAGCATAACAAACTGCTTTGGAATGAACTGAGAAGTTTGTGGGTTTTTATTGAATGCCGCTTTATCTTTCCAGTTGGCATACTGAACCTGCTTATAAGCCGGTTGCTGCTTAATCAATTGTGACCGTGCACTATCAATTTGAACATAAGTAATTTCAAAAACGTCCTCTATATTTTCTTCGGCAGCAAAAAAGAAAGGAATTACCCATACCATGAGCGTGATGAAGGATAAGATATAAATACCCCACCTTTCTTTTTTTGAAAAAACAAAATACCCCTCTAACACATCTCTGAATTTCACAGGATAAAAATATAAACAAGCAAGAAAGTCGGCCAGAGAAAAAAACGATAAAATTTGGAGATTAATCTATGTGAAGAACCAGGCCGTCATAGGCTAAGAACATACCCGCAGGCAATTCTTTTGAAACTTCTTCATGCAATCCCAATTGGTGGCTGATATGGGTAAAATAGGTTGTTGGCACTTGTAATTCAACCGATAAATCAATAGCTTCCTGAAGGGTAAAATGGGAAAGATGTTTTTCTTTTCGAAGTGCATTTAATACAAGCACCTTAGATCCTTTTATTTTCTGTTTCTCTTCCTCACTGATATAGTTAGCATCTGTGATATAAGTAAAATCGCCTATGCGATATCCTGTAACATCCATGTGAAGATGTTTTACTTGGATTGGCTGAAAATCAAGGTCACCTAGAGAAAAAGATTCTTTTTCTTTGATGTGCATTTCAAGCGACGGAACCCCCGGATATTTTTTTTCAGCAAACGCGTAATAAAAATCACGTTTAATTGCATCTGCAGTCTCTTTGTTTGCAAAAAGCGGCATCACACTTTGGTGGATGAAATTGAATGCTTTTACATCGTCTAAGCCAGCGATATGATCTTTATGTGCATGTGTAAACACTACTCCATCCAATTTTTCAATTTTGGAACGGAGCATCTGGTACCTAAAATCAGGAGTTGTATCAATTACTACACTTGTTGAAGCTGTTTGCAGGTGAATACTGCTTCTTAATCTTTTATCTTTAGCGTCAGCAGAAGAACAGACTGTGCATTTACAGGCCACCATGGGAACACCACTACTGGTTCCAGTACCTAAAAATTCAATGGTGAGTCCCAAGTAATCGATTTATAAAATGAACTATACGGCTTCTTCTGTTTGTGCAACTGATTCAGCATTCACAATCACCTCTTCATAAAATTTTCTACTCTCTACACTAATGTGATCAGTTTCAATTTTCAAAACAGGAATCAGATCGATTAAAGTATTGATTCTTCCTTCGGTTTGTAGAAACTTATTCAAAACAACTACTTTCTTTGATTCCAGTATACAGTAACCACTTTGAAAAGTTCCACGCTCATACCTCAAGATATATCCAGCTTCAGAAATGATCTTCTCCAACTTCTCAAGAAAGGCAGGTGTAAATTTCAGCTTCATGGATCATTTTTTACAAATTTACTGAATGGGTATTTTCTTCACGATGAGCACCGCGATTAGTTGTAAACATTTTTACTATTTATTGTGAATAATCCTACCCTTGCTTGCTTTCCAATCGCACAATTGGCACAATCATTTCCTCCATAGAAATACCTCCATGTTGAAAAGTATTTTTATACAGGTTTACAAAATGATTGTAGTTGTTTGGATAACATAAAAAATCTTGTCCCCCTGCAAAAACAAAAGAACTATTTACAGTGTATTTCGGCAAACCTGCTAATTCAGGATCGCGATAGGCATGAACTTCTCTTGCATTAAAATCGAGGTTTCGTCCTGTTTTATAGCGAAGATTATTGGTTGTATGCTTGTCCCCTGTTATTTTAATTGGATTTTTCACCTGTATACTTCCATGATCTGTACAAAGCATCACAGTACATTTTCGTTCAGCAATTTTTTTCAAAGCAACCAGCAACGGTGAATGTGCAAACCAACTTTTTGTGAGACTCCTATAGGCTACTTCATCTGATGCCAGTTCTTTAAGTACATCCAACTCAGTTCGCGCATGACTCATCATGTCTACAAAATTGTAAACCACGATTGATAGTGGATGATTGAGTAAAGCATGCGCATTTTCTGCTAAAGCAACAGCATCCTCATGAGAAAGAATTTTTTTATAATTGAATTCGATTGTGCCTTTATTGAGTTGTTTCAGCTGTTGTGAAAAGAAAAAATCCTCATGGTTGTTTTTGCCTTCTTCCTCATCATCTTTCATCCAGTGTTGAGGATATTTTTTTTCTAGGACTGATGGCATTTCACCAGCGAATAGGGCGTTTCTACAGTAATGTGTAGCTGTGGGCAAGATTGAATAAAAACAATCTTCCTCCACCAATTTAAAACTTTCACTGAGGAGTGGCTCAATTGCTTTCCATTGATCAAAGCGAAGATTATCTAGAACCAGCCATACTATAGGATTTCCATCATTCAGATGTGGTAGAATTTTTTGTTTAAATACACCATTGCTCATCAATGGAGAGTTATCATCATTGAGTTTTACCCAAGAGCTATAGTTTCTAGAAATGAATTTAAAAAAGGCATGATTGGCTTCTTTTTTTTGAGCCAAATGGATTTCTTTCATTTCTGGACTTTCACTTTTCTCCATCTCAAGCTCCCAATAAATAAGTTGCTTGTATAATTCAATCCATTCACGATGATCAGGCTCCCCTTCCAATCCATTTAACATTGTTCTAAACTGCATTTGATAGGAAGCAGTTGTTTTTTCAGCCACCAACCTTTTATTGTCCAACAACTTCTTTAGTGCAAGCAAAACCTGATTGGGATTGACAGGCTTGATAAGATAATCAGAGATCTGTGAACCAATAGCTTCGTCCATCAGGCTCTCAGTATCGTTTTTTGTAACCAAAACAATGGGGAGGTGTGGATGAATTTTTTTGACACGGGAAACGGTTTCCAACCCACTCATCCCCGGCATAGACTCATCAATCAGCATTAAATCTATATCATGATTTTCTAGGTAAACTACCGCATCAAATCCATTGGTGAAAGTAACCAGGACATAGCCTTTCATTTCCAGAAAACGCTTGTGCGCCTCCAAGATTTCGATTTCATCATCAACCCACATGACCTTTGCTAATGCCATTCAAAAAAATTTGTGAAACCTGTCTATGATTTACAATAAAGTTAGCGAATACCTCAACGGGTTCATACCTTTGTTCTCACTTAGTTTCATTTTTAACAAAATAAAATATGCCATTTCGGAAGATCATCAACGACCCCATTCATGGGTTTGTCACCATCAATGACCCGCTAATCTATGAGATCATTTCTCATCCTTGGTTTCAGCGCCTGCGCAGGATCAACCAAATGGCCATGTCTTACCTTGTTTATCCTGGTGCAGTGCATTCACGCTTGCACCATGCATTAGGAGCCTATCATTTAATGCACAATGCAATTTCGGAATTGAAGCAAAAAGGGGTTGAAATTACAGAAGCAGAAGAACAGGGAGCAAAGATTGCTATTCTTCTGCACGATGTTGGTCATGGTCCTTTTTCTCATGCCTTAGAATCATTATTGGTTAAAAACTTCGGACATGAAACTTTGTCTATGTTGATCATGGATGAGTTGAACAATGAAATGAATGGCCAGCTTAACACCGCCATTGCTATTTTTAAAGATACTTACCATAAGAAATTTTTACACCAACTCATCAGTGGACAACTTGATGTAGACAGAATGGACTACCTCGCTAGAGATAGCTTTTTCTCTGGTGTTATCGAGGGAATGATTGGATGTGATAGAATACTCAAGATGCTTACGGTTCATCATGGTGAACTCATGGTAGAGGAAAAAGGGATTTACAGTATTGAAGAATTTCTGGTTTCCAGAAGATTGATGTATTGGCAAGTGTACCAACACAAGACTGTACTGAGTGCTGAAATGACCTTGGTTAAAATTCTTGAAAGAGCAAACTGGCTTTATCAAAACGGACACAAGGATATCGACCAAAAAGATGAATTGAGTCATTTGCTTTTTGGCAACCTTAGTCAAATTAATCGTGCGGAGTTGGAAAAGTTTTGCATGCTAGACGATAGTGATGTGATCAGTAGCATCAAAAAGTGGAAAAATCATACTGATCCTGTCCTAGCCATCTTGTGCAGTGCATTGCTCAATAGAAAACTATTAAAACTTCGTCTTCAGAATACGCCAATAACCTTGGAGGAGGTTTTAGAGAAACGAAAAGATATTGCTGGCAGACTTGGAATCAGTCAGGAAGACGCCAATTTCCTGGTCTTTACAGGTGAAGCTGAAAACAGTTTATATAATCCTAACAATGAAAGAATCAACATCCTTTTCAAAGACGGGGATGTAAGAGATATTTCTCAGGTAGATTCACCGCTCATCCATCAAAACCTCTCACATCCTGTAAAAAAATTTTACATTTGTTTTTACCAACATCCAATTAGGTCGTCTAAATAAACAAGAACTAAAACCGAACCTGCAGTCAACATTTTTGTTAGCTGCAAAGTGCAATCCATATTTATGCAATTTTCAGCCGAACAAATAGCATCTCTTATACAAGGAACAATAGTAGGTA
>JBEBDP010000177.1:0-4580 GCA_041156925.1 Bacteroidota bacterium
ACTGGAGTCAATGATCTATGATCAGTTATTGAATGAGTTGCAAGAGTATATCTTGCCTATGCAAAAAAATGCTCAGGTTCTAGCTATTCTCGACTGCCTCTGTTCTTTTGCTGCTAATGCATTAAAATTCAATTACTGTAAACCAGTTTTGCATGATGATGCGGATTTGCAGTTGCAAGCTGCCAGACATCCTGTAATTGAGCAACTTTTGCCTGCAGGGGAAGCATATGTTTCTAATGATCTTTTGTTGGATCAGGATGATTGCCAGGTTATAATTTTAACCGGTCCAAACATGAGTGGTAAAAGTGCGCTACTCAGACAAACAGCTATCATCACTTTGATGGCACATATGGGAAGTTATGTACCAGCACAAAAAGCAAGAATTCCTGTTACGGATAAAATTTTTACACGCGTTGGTGCTTCAGATAATTTGAGTGGGGGAGAATCAACCTTTATGGTTGAGATGAACGAAACAGCAAGTATTATCAATAATATTTCCTCTAGAAGTCTTGTAATACTTGATGAAATTGGTAGGGGTACATCAACATATGATGGCATTTCAATTGCTTGCAGTATTGCGGAGTTTTTGCATGATGCGAAGCAACGACCAAAAACACTTTTTGCAACACATTATCATGAAATGAATGAGTTGGAAAAGCGTTTGCCTCGCGTGAAAAATTATCACATCACGCATAAAGAAATAGATAAGAAAATTATATTCTTGCGCAAACTGGCTCCCGGTGGAAGTACACACAGTTTTGGTATTCATGTGGCAAGAATGGCGGGAATGCCAATTTCTCTTGTCAACAGGGCGGGTCAACTTTTGGCAGCCCTTGAGAAGAAGCAAACATCAGAAAATGGATTGCCCAATCATGTTGAAGCACCTGGTATGCAGCTGACAATTTTTGATGCCCACACGGAAGTGTTTGATGAGATTAGAAAAATGCTGACTGAAATTGATATCAATAGTCTTACTCCTGTTGAAGCATTGGTAGCGTTGAGCGAAATCAAAAAGAAAATTAACTAAAATTTTTTCTTCAAAAAACATCATCCAGATATGATGTTATAAATTTTACTTAGATCAGTTCTAATAAATTTGATATTAGCACATCGATGTCTTCTTTTTTATTGTATTTGCTAAAGGAGAATCGAATGGTAGCTTGAGGTGCTTTATTTAAGGCAGCAATTACATGTGATCCTTGATTGGCGCCACTGCTGCAAGCACTTCCGCCAGATACACAGATATTTCGGATATCTAAATTGAAAAGCAGCATCTCTGTTTTATCGTTTTGTGGAAATCCAACATTTAAAACAGTATAGAGGCTATTGCCATCTGGATCGCCATTGAAAACAACGCCAGGTATTTGACTGATAAGTTGTTCTTTTAAATATTTTTTTATGCTTAGGATCTGTTCCTTTTCCTTTTCTTGGTGTGCTGTTGCAATTTCCAACGCTTTGGCAAAACCAATTATGCCATAGAGGTTTTCTGTTCCGGCCCTCATGTTTCTTTCTTGTCCGCCCCCATGAATAAGAGGATGTATCTTGTTTTTGCCATTGATGTACAAAAGACCAACGCCTTTTGGTCCGTGGAATTTATGTGCAGCTCCAGTAATGAAATCTACATGAACAGCAGATAAGTCGATTGGGAAATGACCTACAGTCTGTACGGTATCTGCATGAAAAATAGCGTTATGAGTTTTGCACAGCTCTCCAACTTTTTGAATATCGGTGATGTTACCAATCTCATTATTGGCATGCATTAAAGTCACCAATGTTTTTTGATCAGACTTAGCCAATTTGTTTTCTAGATCTGATAAGTCGATGTGACCATTTGGTAAAATATTCACAAACTCCAGTTCAGCTTCACCCAAATCAGCAAGATAAGAGCAGGTATGGAGTGTGGCATGGTGTTCGATAGGAGAGGTAATGATTCTCTTACAATTCAACTCCCTCACTGAAGCAAATATGGCTGTATTGCTGCTTTCGGTACCTCCACTGGTAAAAAATATCTCTGAAGGGTGCGCGTTCAAGATGGCAGCTACCGATTTTCTTGCTTTTTCAATGGCAAGGCGATTTTCTCGTCCGTATGAATAAATAGAGGAAGGGTTACCGAAGTGTTCAGTTAAATAGGGCATCATGGCTTCAACTACCAAGGGGTCAATAGGAGTAGTTGCTGCATTGTCTAAATAAATTCGAGAGGACATTAATCAGAGCTGTTTTTTCAAAGTTAAGGATTTGCTCCTATAAGGCCTCTTGTATGTCCTTAATGAGTTTGATGGCAATGTTATTTGCTGTTGTTTCAAAACTGCTCTCTGCAATGATGCGAATAATCGGTTCCGTATTGCTGGCACGTAAGTGAACCCAGTCCTTGTCAAATTCAATTCTCAATCCATCAATTGTATTGACCGGATTAGATTTGTATTTGGTCTTTATTTTTTCGAAGATTGAAGGCAGGTTAATATTCCCCTCCAATTCTATTTTATTCTTACTGATGAAATAATCAGGATAAGTATTCCGAAGTTGCTTTGCCGTCTTTCCATTTTCAGAAAGCTTGGTCAAAAACAATGCAATTCCAATTAAAGCATCTCTGCCATAATGGAAGTCTGGTACAATTATACCCCCATTGCCTTCTCCGCCAATTACTGCGTTCACCTCTTTCATTTTTGCAACCACATTTACTTCGCCCACAGCTGCAGGGTAGTATTTGCAGCCGTATTTCTCAGATACATCTTTCAAGGCTCTAGTAGAAGAAAGGTTGCTTACTGTGTCACCTTTTCTCTTGCTCAAAACATAATCAGCAACTGCAACCAAGGTATATTCTTCACCAAACATTGAACCGTCTTCGCAAACCAATACTAGTCTGTCAACATCCGGGTCGACTGCAATTCCCAAATTTGCTTTATGTGCTACAACAGCCGCTGAAAGCGAAGTCAGGTTCTGTGGTAACGGTTCTGGATTATGGGCAAATTTCCCTGTTACTTCTTCGTTAAGAACAATAATGTTCTCTTTGGCAACACCCAACTTCTGGAGGAGCGCAGGAACGAAAATAGCACCACTGCTGTTGATGGCATCAACAACAATTTTTAGATTTTTTTTCTCTATAGATGCAGCATCTACAAGAGGATAAGCTAAGATGGCTTCAAGATGGCGTTCAGCATGATCAGGTCTTGAAGTATAATGACCAACTTGTTCAACTCCTGCAAATTGTAAATTTTCCTGATCTGCGTTGTTAAGTATTTGTGCACCTATCTCAGCACTGATGAATTCTCCTTTTTCGTTCAACAGCTTTAGTGCATTCCATTCTCTTGGATTATGACTTGCTGTGATGATGATTCCACCTGCAGCTTGTTCTGCCACTACTTCAAATTCTACAGTAGGTGTGGTTGAAAGGCCAAGATCGATAACGTCGGCACCTAATGCAACAAGTGTTTGAGCAACCAGTTGAGAGACAATCGGACCACTGATTCTGCCATCTCGGCCAATGATGATCTTTTTATTTCCTCCACTTATTGCCCATTGTCCGAAGGCCGCAGTATATTTCACAACATCTAAAGGTGATAGTGATTCACCTGGTTTTCCCCCTATGGTTCCCCTGATTCCTGATATACTTTTTATGAGTGCCAAACTTGGTGCTTTTGTGGGTGCAAATTTACGCAAAATCAATGGCTAATGCAAGTCGTTTTTCATTTAAAACGAAGGAATTCATAAACAATTGGTTAAACATATAAAATGCTATCAATACACATAATCTGTTTAATTTTACAGTATGACTTTTATCCAGACGGAAGGGATGAGCTTGTTGCAACAGCTCTTGCACATCGATTATCAGGTCATGCTGTTTATTAATAGGGTGATGATACATCCTATCCTCGATCAGGTAACGCTTTTCATGCGTGAATCTATTTTTCATGTCCCGCTTTACTTATTTATTCTGATTTATGTCATTCAGCAATATGGAAAAAAGGGAGTATGGTGGTTTTTGGGAGCTGTTTCTTTGGTCGCTTTTGCCGATTTAATCAGCAGCCATTTGATAAAGGATTATTTCGATCGTCCAAGACCCTGTAGAGATCCTTTTATGGTCCATCAAATTCGATTTTTGGCAAAATATTGCGGAGCAAACGGCAGTTTTACATCTTCACATGCCGTAAATCATTTTGCCTTTGCTGCATATGCTTATTTTACAATGGGTAAAATTTCCCCCTGGGTTAAATACCTGTTTGTTTGGGCCGCTATAATTGCCTATTCTCAGGTATATGTAGGTGTCCATTTTCCCTCTGATGTGCTGGTTGGGGGTTTCTTGGGGATGCTTTTTGGGTGGATAGCTGCTCGAATAGCTAACCAGGCCTTATCTTTACAGGAATCAACTATATGAATGATTTAATTATCCTGTTCCTTCTTATATTGATTAATGGATTTTTTTCCATGGCTGAAATAGCACTGGTTTCTGCACGAAAACCAAGGCTGGAGGGACAGGCAAACAAAGGCGACTTACGTGCAAAAAAGGCGTTGGAGCTTGCTCAACACCCTGATTCATTTCTTTCAACTGTCCAAATAGGAATTACCATCATTGGTATATTCAC
>JBEBDP010000178.1:0-3840 GCA_041156925.1 Bacteroidota bacterium
ATTTATGGTTACAGCATGAATGATGCAGATTGGGATAAAAAATTTGAATTCACCTATAAAGATGGTAAACCATTTTTGCGTGTATTGGATCCAAACGTGAAAAGGGTAACAACTGTAGTAGAAGATAAACCTGTATACAAAAAACAAGAAGTTGAAAAAATAGAGGTCAAGGAAGAAATCGCTGAAGTGATTACTTCATCACAACGTCTCGGGGTAGTATTTCTTGACACACCAGGTAAATATCCTGGATTTTCGGTTGAATTGGTTACAGGTGATTTCGATGAAGATAAATTTTCTTTTTTAGGAAGAGTAGAACATATCGATCTAACTAAATATGTTCCTACACAGGAACTTGCTCTTGATGATATCAGTCTTTTGAATGCTGTAAGAAAACTGCAGCGAAGCGAAATTGATAAATACGTAAGTCGTAATTCACCATTTTCTGGTATTTGGGAAAATATCATTTATTCAGAAGAAGAAGGTCTGCCTGCTGAAACCACTCAATTGATCGACGAGTATATACATCCTAAGTTGGTTAAGATATTTGCCGAGCATGAAGAAAGAACTTCATTCTATAGAATACCCGCCGGCAAATCATTTACGACCAATCATCTTGTCCAACTGACAATTGGAAAAGGCAAGATGCAGCCTGGACTGAAAGTCAATCCAGGTAAAAAACAAATAGAGCTTGAACCAATAGTATTTATTGATGAGTGGGATGCGCCTTTGCATGCAAACGAGTGGACTTCAAGTCTGATTGCTTTGTTTGATAATTCAATTTATGCTTGGAATTCATTAGAAGATTTAGAAGCAATAACCGGATTTCTCCCAGAACGTTGTCAGAAAATTGCACAAAAAGAGTGGCCCTCATTTTTAGAGAAGACTGTTTTACCTTTTGCAAGAAAATACAGAGTGGAGTTTGATCGTTCATTCATGACTGATGTGTATGAAGGTACTCCTGAAATTCGCTTGCAATTGCAAGAGAAAAATGAGTATTTAATTTTTACACCTGTATTTATCTATCAGGGTTATCAAGTACAACCCATTGATAAGGATACAGTATTCATTCATGAAGGCGCAAAGATTCGCACCATTCGAAGAGATATTTTAAAGGAAAGAAGTTTCATTAGAAAACTAGCTTCCTTACATTCTAATTTCATCACTGTAGAGAACAGTTTCAATTTGGTATTGAAGGGAACTGATGTTTTAAGGAACAACTGGTTCTTCCTTTTTATTGATGCGATGAAAGAATCAGAAGTACCTGTTGTAGGATTTGAAGAATTGAAAAATTACAGGTTCAATACTGCAAAGCCACAAACTCGAATTCACATCAGCAATGGTGTAGACTGGTTTGATGCTAAGGTTGATATTGTTTTTGGTGAACAAAAGGTTACGATTGAAGACATCAAAAAAGCCTTGAACAACAAACAGCAGTTTGTTCAGCTGAATGATGGAACACTTGGTATTCTACCAGAAGCCTGGTTACAAAAATATTCTTTGCTTTTCCGTGTTGGTGAAGGAAAGCAAAATCAATTGAGACTTTCTAAATATCATTTGAGTGTAATCGATGAGTTGTATAACAACATTGATGAAACTGAAGTGATGATTAAGCTTGAAGAAAAATATGAACGCTTAAGATCTTTCAATAGAATCAATGAAGTTGATCCGCCTAAAGATTTGTCTAGTATTCTAAGACCTTATCAAGTGGCAGGTTATCATTGGTTGAATTATTTGAATGAAGTAGGTTGGGGCGGTATTCTTGCAGATGACATGGGTCTTGGTAAAACTGTTCAGGCATTGAGTTGTTTGCAGCTTTTCAAAGAGAAAGCGAAAAAGATGAGAGCACTCGTTGTTTGTCCCACTACCCTTATGTTCAACTGGGAAAACGAGATCAAGAAGTTCACACCAAAACTGACATATAAAATACATCATGGTGGTGAACGTGAGAGAGATAAAAAACTTTTCGACAACTTTGATGTCATTATTACAACCTACGGCACACTAAGAAGTGATATCAAATTCATGGCTGAAACCGAATTTGATTATGTTGTCTTGGATGAATCTCAAGCCATCAAGAATCCACAAAGTAAAGTAACGAAGGCTGCTTGTTTACTCAATGCAAAGCACAGAATTTGTATGAGTGGTACTCCACTTCAAAACAACACCTTTGATATTTATGCCCAGATGAATTTCCTAAATCCTGGCATGTTAGGCAGTGTGGAATATTTCAGAAATGAATTTGCAACACCAATTGATAAGTTTGGTGAGCGTGAGCATAAGGATCATTTGAAGAAACTCTTGTTTCCTTTTATCTTAAGAAGGACAAAAGAACAAGTGGCCAAAGATCTTCCTGCCAAGACAGAGACGATTTTGTTCTGTGAGATGGAGGATGAGCAACGTAATATTTATGATGCTTATAGAAATGATTATCGAGATAAAATTCTTGGTGTCATTAAAGAGCAAGGTATTGATAAATCACAGCTTACCATTCTTCAGGGCTTGATGAAGTTGAGACAGATTTGTGATTCTCCTGCCATCATGAATGAGAAAGAGCAGATGCCAAATGTTTCAGTCAAGTTGGATGAATTAACCAGAGAGATTACTGAGAATATTGGACATCACAAAGCACTTATCTTCTCTCAGTTCTTGGGTATGTTAGGATTGATTAGACAAAGACTGACTGAACTAGGGGTGAAGTTTGAATATTTTGATGGAAGTACTTCTGCAACAGATAGGGAAAAAGCTATTCAATCCTTCCAAAATGACGATGAGGTCAGAATATTTTTGATATCATTAAAGGCAGGTGGTGTGGGTCTTAACTTAACGGCAGCCGACTATGTATACATTGTCGATCCATGGTGGAATCCTGCTGTTGAACAGCAAGCAATCGATCGTACACATCGTATAGGGCAAACTAAAAATATTTTTGCTTACAGAATGATTTGTAAGGACACGATTGAAGACAAGATCTTGCAGTTACAAGATAAGAAGCGCAGTCTTGCTCGAGATTTGGTTGCTGACGATACTGGTTTTGTGAAAACACTTACCAGAGAGGATGTTGAATACTTGTTCAGCTAATTATCTTAATGATTAAAGTTTGATGATTGTTGCAATGCTTAAATAAAGTGTTGCAAGGATTACGATTATTCCAAAACCTATCAGCCATTTAGGATGCTTGTAATCGCCAATGATTTTCTTATTCATTGATCCAAGCAGTACAAGGGTTAAAGCGATAGGAAGAATAAATCCGTTAAGGGCACCAACTACTACTAGAATATTGACTGGTTTTCCCACAAGTAAAAAAACTATTAAAGCAATCAACACAAAACCAATCAACATAGATCGTTCCTGTTTTTCAAAGTTCTTGTTGATTGATCTAAAGAAAGAAATTGAAGTATAAGCTGAACCAACTACAGAAGTAATTGCGGCGCTCCACATCACTATACCAAAAATCTTATAGCCTATTTCACCTGCAGCCAGTTCAAAAATTGAGGCAGCGGGATTTGTGCTATCTAATGATAAACCTTTTG
Source organism: Bacteroidota bacterium (assembly GCA_041156925.1). Taxonomy (GTDB): domain Bacteria; phylum Bacteroidota; class Bacteroidia; order Chitinophagales; family Chitinophagaceae; genus Pollutibacter. Next base: position 3,531 of record JBEBDP010000178.1, read on the forward strand.
ATACAACGCCGAGCGCTGCAAGGAACAAGAGTATGCGCATGGTTGAGGCAATCAATATTGCTGAGATTGCCGACTTACCAACCTCTTTTGTGTTTTCTGTTCCAGTGAGACCTGCATCTAATAAACGGTGAGCACCGGCAAAACTTATATAACCTCCAACCGTACCACCAACCAAAGTGATAATAGCTAATGCGTCAATTTTTTCTGGTACAAAAGTTCTCTTAATTGCTTCACCAACTGGAGGACTTGAAACAAAGACCACATAAAGTGTGAGTGCTATCATAATAATCCCTAACACTTTTGCAAAGAG
>JBEBDP010000179.1:0-11706 GCA_041156925.1 Bacteroidota bacterium
TCCGAAGTATGTAAATATCAATATCGTTTTTGTCTAGAATCTCAGCTTTTTCTAAAAGAGACAATGCTTTTTTATACTGTCGTGATGCAATCAGTAAATCGGCTTTTTTTACCAGTAATGAAGATGAATAGGGAAATTGGAGAATTCCCATCTCTGCGGCTTCCATGGCTTTTGGAATTGCGTCTTGGTCATCAAAATGATCAATAATGCGCTCAAATGACTCCTCTGATAAAAACCCAGTACCCTTGCCAGAACGCATCCGCTCATATACAGTAAGTAACTCTTGTAGGTCTTCATTTTCGGAGAAACGTGGATTTTCAGCCATGAATTGAGGGTTATTGTAATTTAACAAATAAGGTATTAAGATGATCGGCGTAAGCAATAATTTCTTTTACCATTCGTTACGATTTAGTAAAAAACTTAGCAAATGTTGGTAATTTGATAAAAAATGTTAATTTTGTCCTAATGAAAACCCAAAAAAGATTCTTTAACACATTTAGCAATGCTGCCTTGGCACTGACTGCTTTGTTGTTCGTTTCTGTCACGGTTTTTGCAGTAGATGGCATTGTTTCAAAGGCTAAATCCTCGAAATCTGCCTATTCCAACATGAAGAAGAACTTAAGCTTGAACTTGAGTTCTGGTTACACTTACCGTGATAACCGTTCATTTGGTTTCAAAAAGGGTGGAAAAGACAATGCTTTCAATTCAATCATAACCTACCAAAAAGGTAATATCACTTATATTCTTCCTTATAAGAATAAGTCTGCATTGCACAGGTTCAAAACACCTGAGAAGCCTCAACAATAATTACAACTGCTTTTTACTTTCCGCATAACTGAGAATACGATAACCTGAAGATGGTATATCGAATCGTTGAATTGGCACAGGATCAAAATTGAGATTAATGCCAGTGTAAACCACTTTAGTAGTTCCTTTTTGATACTCATAGGATAAAACCAATCCAGGTAGCTCTCCTATTTGAAACTCTGTGTCTTTGTTATCTAACACAACTGCTGTTGTATACCAGACATGCATAAAGTCTCCATTACGCAAATTGATGCGCGCTTTGCTACAAGGGAAATTTAAAACAGTTTGTTGCTCGTTGATATAAACAATGCTATCAGGATTATACCATGCATTTTTATCTGACCATGCTGATGCGTCTAGAGGGATTAGAATTCTTTGTGAACCAAAGTCGCGAACAATTGCCCCAATTGCTTCTCGGCTATCATATAAAGTGGTGGTCTTTCCCATTCCTCCAATGAGATCAGTGCGTGTATGGGCGCCTTTAAAGAAATGTTGTGCTGTTAAGCTGTCACCAATGCGTTGATTGTCTTGGAATGTAAGGACTGAATAACTAATGCTACCCTCAGACAATCTTTTTTGTCCCACTACTGCCGAAGCAATAGACCATAAAAGAATGACTAAAGATATACGCATGTCAATTATTTTTTCTTGACCTTATCCTGCATGGACTGTACCTTCTTTTGGGTTTCTTGCATTTGCTCTAAACGTTCTTGCCATTTGGATTTTTCTCTTGGCTTCTTTTTATTGGCCTCGAGCTGTGCAAGAATTTTATTGTGATCAATGATATAATTCTGAATCACAAACTGCAACAACAAGGTAATGACGTTTGATACTGTATAGTACCAAGTAAGCGCTGATGGAAGGCTATTGAAAATACCCAACATGAAAATAGGGAAGATATAAGGCATGTATTTCAACACAGGATTTCCCTGATCAGGTGTCATGCTCATGCTGTACAATGAAATCAACAAACTGGTTACAACTGCCAAAATAGTGAACAAAGACAGGTGTGCACCTATACCTGGAATATTAAAGCCCCAAGTTAGTACTGCATCATAAGATGACAGATCCTTTGACCACCAGAATGCTTCTCCCCTCAATACAATATTTGAGTTAAAGAAACTATACAAGGCAAAGAAGATAGGAATTTGAAGCAAAGCCGGAATACATCCACCTAGAGGATTTACACCTGCACTGCGGAACAATTTCATTTGCTCCATGCTAAAGGCTTGCTGATCATCTTTGAATTTCTCTTTCAATACATCTAACTCTGGACGCAGCGCTTTCATCTTTGCACCACTCACATATGAAGTATATACCAGAGGCGAAGTGAGCAACCTGATGAAAATGGTCAGCAAGGCAATTGCCAATCCAAGACTCGCTACATTCTTTTCCAAGAAACTAAATGCAGGCAATACAATCCATCTGTTGATGTATTTCACAAAGGCATAAAATCCCTGGCCAAGATTGACCATGTCTTCCATGTCTAGTTTGTATTTCTTTAAAAGTGCATAGTCATTCGGACCAACATAAAAATTCAAGCCAATGTTAGCTTTATTAGAGGCTGGAAAAATAGCTTTTAAGTTGGCTGTTGTTTGTGCTACCACTTTCAAAGAATCATCTGGCACTTTACAACTGATCTCTGCAAACTTGAAGCCGTTTTCAGCGATAACTGTAGTATTGAAAAACTTCTGTTTTACACCAAGCCATTTCACACCCTCACTCCATTGTTCATTTAAGCCATCACTCATGGTGAAATAATCGAAACCATCAGCACCATAAAGTCCCAACTGGGTTTCTCTTTTCTCTGTTTGAATATCTAGCTCTTGCTGATCTGCCTGTAACTGCCAAAGGAAATTAACTGTATTGTTGGTAAATAATTTATCAGCGCCCTGGCTTACGATATTCAAACCAAACATATAATCGTTGGCTTTTAAAGTATACCGATGCTCAAGCATTTTACCAGAAGAATCTTTCAAAGAATATACCAAGACAGATTCATCTTTGGTGGTAACAACTTCAGAGGGACTAAAATATAAATCTTCGGTAGAAGTAGTTTGGTTAACCCCCGTGTTGACTAAATATGAAAACTGGTTGAAATTACCACTGATTAATTTTACTTGCTGACTATCTGCTGAAACATAGTTCTTCAATTCAACAGCAACAGGTCTTGCACCTTTGTTTGAAAAACTAATGCGCACCAACTCATTTTCAACAACAGTAATTTGTTCTTGTATTTTGCCTTCTTGCACAAATGAACCTGGTGTACCTGTAGGGATAACAACAGCTGTGTCAGTTGAAGCAATAGAAGTAGCTGTATCTTTTATAACAGGTTGGAGAGCTGCAAGTGAATCTCTGATTTGCTTTTGCTTTGCTTCTAATTCTAATTGTCCCACTCGGGTAAAATAAAAATACCCTAAAAATAAACCAGCCAACAAGACAAAGCCGATCACTGAATTCTTTTCAAATTTCATGTTAAATGCAATTGAGGGTCAAAGGTAAGTATTACCAATGAAGTCTGTGAATGATAGAAGTTGTATACCGCCCATTAAACCATTTCAGGAGCAAGTGACTTGCCACCGTTGACCCTGTTGTTTTGGAAATCTAATGCAGCCTTTACAAAATGTACAAATATTGGATGCGGATTCTCTACCGTACTTTTTAATTCTGGATGGTATTGTACTCCAATGAAAAACGGATGGCTTGGAATTTCAACAATTTCCACCAAATTGGTTTCTGGATTGACCCCACTTGCTTTAAGTCCAGCTGCCTGCATGGCATCTAAATACTTGTTATTGAACTCCCAACGATGCCTGTGTCTTTCTGAAATCATATCTGCACCATATATCTTATGCGCCAATGTGCCAGGCTCTAATTTACAAGGATAAGCTCCTAAACGCATGGTGCCACCCTTACTGGTGATGGTCTTCTGACCCTCCATTAAATCAATAACCGGATCAGCAGCTTGTGGATCCATTTCCGTAGAATGCGCACCTTTTAATCCCAGTACATTTCTAGCAAACTCAATAACACTCATTTGCATGCCCAAACAAATACCAAAGAAAGGTAAGCCATTCTCCCTTGCATACTTAACTGCTAAAATTTTACCTTCGATTCCACGGTGACCAAATCCTGGTGCAACGAGCAACCCGTTCAACCCTTGTAGTTTTTCATGCACGTTTTCTGCTGTGATGAATTCACTATGAATATCAACTACCTCTACTTTACATTGGTTCATTGCTCCAGCATGAATGAAGGCTTCCAAAATTGACTTGTAAGCATCCTGTAGCTCAATGTATTTACCGATCAATCCAATAGTAACTTTAGATGTTGGATTGGTTAATTTTTCAAGAAACCCTTTCCAAACAGTCAAATCTGGTTCCGGATACCAAGTAATATTCAACTTCTTGAGCACAATCACATCCAATTGTTCTTGTTGCATCAAGAGAGGGACTTCATAAATACTCCTTGCATCTGCAGCTTCAATTACTGAATCAGGTTTTACGTTACAGAACAATGCAATTTTATTTTTCAATTCTCTAGAAAGAGGCTGCTCTGTTCTGCAAACAATAATATCAGGATGTACCCCATTTTCACTCATCATTTTGACAGAGTGTTGGGTTGGTTTTGTTTTTAATTCTTTAGCTGCTTTTAAGTAAGGCACCAAAGTAAGATGCACAACCAAACAGTCGCCTTCCGGTAATTCCCATTGCAATTGACGAACCGCTTCGATAAAAGGCAAACTCTCAATATCACCAACAGTACCCCCAATTTCAGTGATGATGATATCATAACCTGATGCTGAAAGCAATTGCATTCTGCGTTTGATTTCATCCGTAATGTGTGGAATAACTTGAACAGTTTTTCCCAGGTACGCACCTTCTCTTTCTTTATTGATAACGGATTGGTAAATTCTTCCTGTAGTTACGTTGTTGGCCTGAGTTGTAAAAATATTCAAGAAACGCTCATAGTGACCCAGATCAAGGTCTGTTTCAGCTCCGTCTTCGGTTACAAAACACTCCCCATGTTCGTAAGGATTCAATGTACCTGGATCTACGTTGATATAAGGATCAAATTTTTGAATAGTGACTTTAAACCCACGCGCTTGCAAAAGTTTGGCAAGAGATGCTGATACAATACCCTTACCTAACGATGAAGTAACCCCACCGGTCACGAAAATGTACTTAGTCATACGATTTGCTTTTAGAGCTGTCTCACAGGCTGATTACGGTCCCGCAGTACAATAAAAAAATGGACCTACTTTAGTAATTGAAAAACTTCCGGAGGTCGTACAAACTTACCATAAATTTGAAACATGAAAAAGTCAATATTTGTTTTTTTGAGCATATGTGCGCTACTCACAAAAGTATGTGGACAAAATCCTGTTCCGGTATATGAAGAACCCCGTCATAAGCCTGTTTTTACCAATGAATACGTGCGCATTATCCAAGCCAGAATTATAGACAAAGACACCAGTCTTTTTCATATTCACGCCACCCCATCCGCCTTTGTTTTTGTGAAACCCGCACACTACGAAAACCAGGTATTAGGCGAAAAATGGACCACCCCAAATTATCCAAAAGGATATGCTTGGTATTCTTCATTTGCTGGAAGCCCTTCCACCCATAGGGTAGCTGCTCATCCTAATGATGAAATATTTGCATACGATGTTGAGTTGCTCAATAATTATGCTGGAAACTCAACATCAAAATGGGTTCCTTTAACCAAAGACACCATTTTCATTTCAGATAAAGCAGCAGGATACAGAGTTCAGCTATCTAAACAAAACCCGTCATTTGAAATAAAGGAAAGAGGACCTGTTGTGGCTATTTTATTATCAGGTGAAAAACTTTCTATAGCTAGTGCGGACAAAAAACAAGTTCAAATCAATGAAACAGAATATGCTTACTTATCAGAAAACAAGAAGCATGTATTAAAAATAAATGGAGACAACCCTATTGAAGTGATCATCTTTGAGGTAAGATGATCAATCTTCAATTGAGTAAAAATTTATTTTGTCATGATAGCTGTAATGGCTTCATCATAAGCAGTTTTCCACTGATCAAGACTTCCCCAGTTTTCTCCATTTACTACAACCTCTTTCCCTTTAGTGGCACCCAACAACTCATGAGCAATACCAACTGAGGCCAAGTGCTGTTCAAAGTCAGCCTGTTTCTCTTTGGATACTGAAACAACAGCTCTACTCTGCGCCTCACCAAACCAATAAGCATCAGCTCTAACTTCTTTATTTTGTTGAGCAACTTCAAAACCCAATGAACCAACAAACCCACTTTCAAGTAGGGTTATAAACAACCCACCTTCACTTATATCATGAACTGAATTCACTTGTTTAGCAGAGATCAATTGCAAGATGACTTGCTGAAATGCATGTTCCTCATCAAGATCAAAATATGGCGCTGGAGAAAACTCAACCCCAACATACTTATGCAAATATTCAGATGAATGAATATCACTTCTTGATTGTCCAACTAGATAAACCAAATCACCTTCTTGCTTAAAGCCAAGTGTCATTTTATCTTCAACTGAGTTTAATACACCAACCATTCCAATTGTGGGTGTTGGATATACCGCACCTTCTGGATGTTGGTTGTAGAAACTCACGTTACCACCTGTTACAGGGGCATCGAATTTTTTACACGCTTCACCCATACCTTGGATGGCATGTACAAATTGATAATAGACTTGGGGATCATATGGATTTCCAAAATTCAAACAATTGGTAACACCCAATGGCACACCACCACTGCAAACAATATTTCTTGCAGCTTCACTCACAGCTATCATTGCTCCTTTATAAGGATCAGCATAAACATAACGACTGTTACAATCGGTTGTAACTGCCAATGCCTTACCCGTTTCTTTAACCAATACAACAGCAGCATCACTCGGTTGATTCGTTGATGAATTACCTGTTCCTACCATACTATCATATTGCGTATAAATCCATTTCTTACTGGCAATATTTGGAATAACTGCAATTGCTTCTGCAACTTTTTTCAAATCAGAAGGTACCGGGACTGAAGCTGCATCAAAAGCTTCGATCTTATCAAAATAAGCCGGACGCTCATACGCACGGTTATACACAGGCGCTCCACCACCAAGCACAAGACTTTCAGCTGGCAACTCAGCTTCGAGTTCACCATGCATATAAAACTTGAGAAGACCATCGCCTGTAACTTCACCAATCTCAGAGCATGGCAAATCCCACTTCTCAAAAATATCCAATACTTCTTTCTCTCTTCCTTTGTGCACCACCATCAACATGCGCTCTTGGCTTTCACTCAAAAGCAATTCCCAAGCTTTCATGTTTTGTTGACGCATCGGTACTTTATCCAAATGAATAATCATACCAACACCACCTTTTGCACTGGTTTCTGCGGTTGAACAAATGATACCAGCAGCACCCATATCTTGCATTCCCACTAAAGCTCCAGTAGGGATTACTTCTAGACAAGCTTCCAATAATTTTTTCTCTTGGAAAGGATCACCAACTTGAACCGCTGGCAAGTCCTGAGCACTATCTTCTGTAATATCAGCAGATGCAAAAGATGCACCACCAATACCATCTTTACCAGTTGCAGATCCAACAATGAAAACCGGATTACCAATTCCTTCGGCAGTCGCACTGACTGTTTGCCCCACTTTCACGATACCCACACTCATGGCATTGACCAGCGGGTTGGTATGATAACAGTCCTCAAAATAAACTTCACCACCAACTGTTGGCACCCCAAAACAGTTACCATAATGTCCGATACCCGATACAACACCTTTTAATAAGTGCTGTGTCTTGGCTTCCTTTATGTTTCCAAAACGAAGTGAATTCAAAGCCGCAATGGGTCTAGCACCCATGGTAAATATATCACGATGAATACCTCCTACTCCAGTAGCTGCACCTTGAAACGGTTCAATTGCAGACGGGTGGTTATGTGATTCAATTTTGAAAACAACCCCATAGCCATCTCCAATATCTGCTAAACCTGCATTCTCCTCTCCCGCTTTCACAAGGAGTTTACTGCCATCACGAGGAAGCGTTTTCAACCATTTAATGGAGTTTTTATAGCTGCAATGCTCACTCCACATGACTGAGTAAGCGGCAACTTCGTTGAAATTGGGTGTTCTGCCTAATATCTGCCTAATCAGTTCAAATTCTTCAGGAAGCAGTCCAAGCTGCTTGGCGGTTTCTACAGTTGTTTCCATGAGATTTTTAAGTAGCGCGAAGTTAATCAAAACATTTGTTGACTGCTGAGGCAAAGAACAAAGGTTGACAAATCAGCTACTACTGTTGAAAACATACATATAATAATTATTTATATATATCTATATTAAGCTGTTTTTTAAGAAATTATGGGGCAGTAGTTGTCATTTATCAATATTTTCTCCACATTGAGCGATTTTTTTGGTGTAAAAACCGAAAAATAATTGCAGGTTCCATCATTTTTAAGGAATTTCGTGCCTTCAAAATTCAACTATATGCAATCACTACGTTTCAAAGCAATCGACAACCTCACTTCTGCAAAAGAAGAGATTGAGGTAGTAAGTCCCGCTAAAGTAACTGCAGCTTTTGGCGAGAATGTATTCACATTGAAAGTCGCACGCGAGTACCTCAGCGATGACGCTTATAAAAGTTTATTGAACTCTATAAAGAGTGCACAAAAAATTGACCGTAACGTAGCCAACCAGATTGCAGCCGGTATGAGACATTGGGCACAGGGCAAAGGTGTTACACACTATACACACTGGTTCCAACCACTAACTGGTTCATCTGCTGAAAAGCATGATTCATTCTTTACTTTAAAATCAGATGGTACTCCAATAGAAGAGTTTGATGGTAATGCATTGGCACAACAAGAACCTGATGCATCTTCATTCCCAAGTGGTGGTATCCGTGCAACTTTCGAAGCACGCGGTTATACTGCATGGGACCCAACTTCTCCAGCCTTTATCATGAATATTGGAAATGGTCAGACACTTTGCATTCCAACTATTTTCGTTTCTTATACTGGAGAGTGTCTTGATTATAAAGCACCATTACTTAAATCAATTGAAGCTTTGAATAAAGCAGCTGTTGATGTTTGTCACTACTTCGACAAGAACGTAGGAAAGGTTACAGCTACTTTAGGTTGGGAGCAAGAATATTTTGTAATCGATGAAGGATTGGCAAATGCTCGTCCAGATTTGATCATGACTGGAAGAACTGTATTCGGACATATACCTGCAAAGGGACAACAATTGGAAGACCATTATTTTGGTGCTATTCCTGAGCGTGTATATGCTTTCATGAGAGATTTCGAAAATGAATCTTACAAATTGGGTATTCCTTTGCGTACACGTCACAACGAGGTAGCACCTGCACAGTTTGAGTGTGCTCCAATTTTTGAAGAACTCAATATAGCAGTAGACCATAATACACTATTAATGGACATCATGACTCGCGTTGCGAAGCGTCATAAGCTTCGTGTGTTGTTGCATGAAAAACCATTTGCTGGTATCAATGGTAGCGGTAAGCACAACAACTGGAGTATGGCAACAGATACAGGTGTGAACTTGTTGGCTCCTGGTAAAACACCAAAAACCAATTTAATGTTCCTTGCCTTCTTTGTGAATACCATTAAAGCTGTTCATGATCATGCTGATTTACTACGTGCTGCTATTGCATCTGCAGGTAATGATCACCGTCTTGGTGCAAACGAAGCTCCACCAGCTATCATTTCTGCTTACATCGGTGGATACCTTGCAAAGGTGTTGAATGAAATCGAAAGCAGAGTTGGAGATAAGTTTGATGAGCAAGATGAAGTGATGTTGAAATTAGACATCCACAAGAATATTCCTGAATTGTTATTAGATAACACAGATAGAAACAGAACTTCTCCTTTTGCATTTACTGGAAACAAATTTGAATTCCGTGCAGTTGGCTCTTCTGCTAACTGTGGTTACAACATGACCGTGTTGAATACCATCATGGCAGAAACTTTAAGCAGCTTCAAATCAGAGGTGGACAGCTTAATTGAGAAAGGCGACAAGAAAGAAGTGGCTATCATGCAAGTGATCAAGTCTTACATCAAAGCATCTAAAAATGTATTGTTTGAAGGCGATGGTTACAGTGAAGAGTGGCAGCAAGAGGCAGCTAGACGTGGTTTGCCTAACTTGAAGACTACTCCACTTGCGCTTGATTCTTTGGTGACTGATAAAGCAATGGGCTTGTTCCAAAAGCATAAGGTTCTATCACACAAAGAACTTGAAGCACGTCATGAAATTGAACTTGAAAAATACATCAAGTATGTTCAGATTGAAGGTCGCGTAATTGGAGACCTTGCTGGCAACCACATTTTACCAGCTGCTATCCGCTACCAAAATGTATTGATCAACAACATCAAAGGTCTAAAAGATCTTGGCATGAAGGAAGATGCATACAAAGCACAATTGAATGTGTTGAATGAAATTTCAGAACACATCAATAAAGTTCAGATCCTAACTGAGCAAATGACTGAAGCAAGAAAAGCAGCAAATGCATTGGCTTCATCAAGAGATAAAGCAATTGCTTATTGCGATAAGGTTAAGCCTTACTTTGATGACATCCGTTATTCAGTTGACAAACTTGAATTATTGGTTGATGATTCTGAGTGGGAACTTCCTAAATACAGAGAAATTTTGTTCTTAAGATAATTGGGACAATGGAAAATTGGATAATTAAAAACCCCGCAAATGCGGGGTTTTTTTTGTAGTTAGTTTTGGTTCTTTATTCAGAATGAAAAAGCAATTATTGCATTTTAAATGTATCCAAAAACTTGGTGGTGAAATTACCACTGATGAAATCATCATTTTTCATCAATTGTTGATGGAAAGGTATTGTTGTTTTAATACCCTCAATCACATATTCACTTAGTGCCCTGCTCATGGTATCAATTGCTTCTTTTCTGGTTCTAGCGACTGCAATAATTTTTGCAATCATTGAATCATAATAAGGAGGAATAACATAGCCAGCATACACATGAGAGTCTACACGAATACCATGTCCGCCTGGTTGATGGAGCACGGTAATTTTACCCGGACTAGGTCTGAAATCATTATAAGGATCTTCTGCATTGATCCTGCATTCTATTGCATGCATTTCAGGGAAATAGTGCTTGCCTGAAATAGGTTCGCCTGCAGCAATTTTAATTTGCTCTTTGATCAAGTCGAAATTGGTTACTTCTTCGGTAACACAATGCTCAACCTGAATACGGGTATTCATTTCCATGAAATAGAAATTCCTGTGTTTGTCAACCAGAAACTCTATTGTACCCACACTTTCATATCCAATGGCTTCTGCAGCTTTCACTGCAGCAGCACCCATGCGTTCACGTAAATCATCCGTCATGAATGGAGAAGGAGATTCTTCTACCAACTTTTGGTGACGTCTTTGTATAGAGCAATCGCGCTCACTCATGTGGCAAACCTTACCATAACGATCACCTGCCACCTGTATTTCAATATGTCTTGGCTCTTCTACAAATTTTTCCATGTACACGCCATCATTCTTGAAAGAAGCAAGCGCTTCCGCCTTGGCTGTGTTATATGCTTTTTCAATTTCAGCTTCTTCCCAAACTACACGCATTCCTTTACCGCCACCACCAGCAGTAGCCTTAAGAATAACTGGATAGCCAATTTCTTTAGCGATGCTTTTGGCTTGATCAACACTCTCCAATAAACCACCACTACCAGGAACAACTGGAACACCTGCTTTGATCATGGTTTCTTTCGCTGTGATTTTATCTCCCATTGAACGAATCTGATCGGGAGTTGGACCAATAAATTTGATGCCATGCTCACCACAGATTTCAGCAAATTTTGCATTCTCTGCAAGAAAACCATAGCCAGGATGCACTGCATCTGCAT
>JBEBDP010000180.1:0-12903 GCA_041156925.1 Bacteroidota bacterium
GCTTTTTCAGCGTTCATGTTTACTCCTTTATCTTGCAGGTAGGCAATTTCTTCTTCTCTGCTAAGTTTTAAGTCGCGTATGGGAGTAATGATTTCAACACCTGGTATCATGATATGAAATACCATATCAAATCTTACCTGATCATTTCCTGCACCGGTGCTACCATGAGCGACAGCCGATGCGCCAAGCTTTTTTACATGTTCTGCAATGTGAATGGCCTGACTTAATCTTTCTGCACTTACACTTAATGGGTAGGTGTTGTTTTTAAGAACGTTTCCAAAGATTAAATATTTGATGATGCTATCGTAGTAGCTCTTAACTGCATGTACCGTAGTATGAGAGGCAACGCCTAACGCATAGGCATGAGCTTCAATTTTTTTGAGCTCTTCATCTGAGAATCCTCCTGTGTTGACAATGATGCTGTGTACCTCATAACCTTTTTCTTCAGAAAGGTATTTAACACAGAAAGTGGTGTCAAGTCCACCACTAAATCCAAGGACAATTTTCTTAGCCATTTTTTAAAAAGGGTTTTAAGAGTTTCCACTGACGAATTCTAAAGAGCCTTTCAAAACCTTTAGCATTTTCCTCAAAGAATTGTTTTGTTTCTGCAGGTTCATAATGATCTTTTGGATCATAGAGCATTGCTGTGCACATGCAATTTTTTCTTTCCTTACTCATAAGGATATCATAGTTCACACAGCTTTTACAGCCACTCCAAAATGCTTCATCTTGTGTAAGTTCAGAATAGGTGACTGGTTCATAACCCAGTTCTGAATTGATTTTCATCACAGCAAGTCCGGTAGTTAATCCGAATATTTTTGATTCAGGGTATTGGGTTCTGCTGAGTTTGAAAATTTTGTGTTTGATCATTTTTGCCAATCCACTCTTTCTTAGCTCTGGACGAACGATTAAGCCTGAGTTGGCTACATATTCACCATGGCTCCAGGTTTCGATATAGCAAAAGCCCGCCCATGTACCATCCTTGGTTGTTGCTATGACAGCTTTACCTTCTTGCATTTTGGTGCGGACATATTCGGGGTTTCTTTTTGCAATACCTGTCCCCCTGGCTTTTGCAGATTCTTCCATTTCGCGACAAATCTCTTCCGCATAGTGATAGTCACTTTCAGTCGCGATATATATATTAAAATTTTGTTTTGTCTGATCCATTATTGGCAATTAAGAAAATTATCATAGTGCTTAACCAGGAAACGGTTATGCACAAATACAGATGTAGAAACTGGGGTTGTGGTTATCTATCAACGTCGTACCAAAAAAGGAATGGGCTGGCTAACAAAAACTGTTCTACAACGAGAAACAGTAAAAACCCAACGCGTGGAAATGGCGTACACCATTTCTGCTATTGATAAAAGGGTCAGGTTTTTTTTCATTTTTCTAATAAGTCTTCTTGTGAAGTATAATTGTGTACTGCAAAGTAACAGTTTTTTCTTGAAAAATCCCTAAAAATCGCCTTTACGTTGGAAGACTTTAAATCTGCGGAACTCCAGAGCAGGAGTGGATGGCGTCGCTCATTTCTTTGATTAAAAGTGGATCTTTTTCAATTGCATTGCCTATCACAATTAAATCTGCTCCAGCCTTACAGTTATTATAGGCTTTTTCAGCATCTCTAATTCCGCCACCAATGACCAAAGGGATGGAAACATGGGTAGAAACGGCATGAATCATTTGTTCTTGGATTGGCGTTTTGGCACCACTTCCAGCATCCATGTACAAGAGTTTAAGTCCCAACATTTCTCCAGCCATTGCAGTACAAACAGCAATTTCATTTTTATCTGCTGGTATTGGGCTAGCGTTGCTGATATACGAAACAGTTGTTGGGGCGCCACCGTCAATCACCATATAGCCTGTGGAGATCACTTCTAGTCCACTTTTTCTAACAATAGGTGCAGAAATAACATGCTGTCCAATTAAAAGCTCTGGATTTCTGCCTGAAATAAGTGAAAGATAAAGTAGGGCGTCTGCGTAGGGGGTTACTTGGGATGGGCTACCGGGAAAAAGAACGACTGGAATGTCGCATTCTTTTTTGATGTGTTGTACAAGCTCTTCAAGATGATCACTTACTACAAGGCTTCCACCCACAAAAATAAAATCAACCTTGGATGCTGTGCATAAACTGATGAGTTCATCGGCCTTAGCAAGATTGGTCTTGTCGGGGTCCACTAATACAGCAAAAGACTTTTTGTTTTGTCTTTTTAGTTCTGTGATTTTATGATAAACTGCCGGGTGCATCAAGGTATGTTCTTATGCAAATGTGCGAAAAGTTTTCTACAATCGGAGGAATGTAGTCACTTGTGCGATATGATTTCTGATATTACCGTTTCTATTGGGCACAATTAGTTGCAGCATATAGCCTAATTCAACATCAAATTCTTTCGAAATTCTGTATCCTAAACCGCCATATGTTCTGGACTGGTCAAATAATTTATTATTGGCATATTTGGCACCAATCGTATTAAAAAAAAATTCATTCTGAAGGGCCAGATAAGTGCCTTTTTGAAAATTAGTAGTTGGTGCAAATGGTTTTATCCATCTTGTGAAATAGCGAAAACGGGCATTGAATTTGCGATCCCTCACAAAAATCTGCTTCCCATCTGTTTCTAAAGTACCAAGTCCTCTTTCTTCTAGTCTCAACCGATGTTGAAGTGTGGAATTACCGTATTTTTTGTTGACGACCAATTGTTGCCAAATCCTGTTGTCGCTAACACCATCTCTAACTGTTATTTGCTCGTCTGCTGGTCCCGTGTACGGAAGCTCCCTCCAATTGGTAACAGCCGCTACGCCCAAACTAATTATGGTGTTTTTTGATAATGCATATCCAATTGCAGGTCTGAAAATAAATGTTTCAGGATGAATCCAATTGTCGTTTGATCGAAGTTGCGCATCAAAAAAGAAAGTAAATTTTTCATTGATGTTAAATGTATTCATCGACATGGCCCATCCGCTATGCCTTGTCTGCTGTGCGTTTGAACGATGATGAAAAAACAGCAGCGAAATAAAAATAACAATTGGTAATAATTTTTTCAATGTAAATTATTTATTGCTCTAAGGTAATGCTAATGGAATACATTCTACTGATGTTGGTCATTATAGCAGGGTCTTAAAAAACCTAAGTTTACACTTATTGATTTTCTTGAATCTGACCAAAATAATTTTTACAAAAAAAGTGTATAAAACACCAAATTCACTGCTGTTGCGGCTTATTGGGGGTTATCAACAGGGTGTTGATATTTAGGCACTTGAAAAAAAGAGGAGGGGGGATATTTTCGTATTCTTTCCCGTAAGGAAAAAATGACTCCAACTTTCACCATTAATTAACAGATACGCATTATGTCAACCGCCAAATCCAAAGCCACCAGCAGCAGCCAGGGTCTCAAGTTTAAGAGACACTTTACATCCGACAAACAGGGTGTTTATGATATGTTTGAATACGACTATCGCACTTCGGTTATCCGTAACCCAAGTGGTGAGGTAGTATTTGAAATGACCAATGTTGAGGTTCCTAAACAATGGAGCCAAATTGCAACAGATATATTGGCTCAGAAATATTTTAGGAAAGCTGGTGTACCGCAGCCGGATGGTTCATTGGGAAGGGAGACATCTGCTAAGCAGGTTGCTCACAGAATGGCCAATTGCTGGAGAGTATGGGGTGAGCGTTATGGTTATTTTGCTAGCAGCGATGATGCACAAGTATTCTATGAGGAATTGGTGTATTGTATCCTGAACCAAGCATGTGTGCCTAACTCCCCACAATGGTTCAATACTGGATTGCACGAGAGCTATGGTATCAAGGGTAAGCCCCAGGGTCACTATTATGTTGACCAAAATGATGGTCAGTTGAAGAAGTCTACTTCTGCTTATGAGCGTCCTCAACCTCACGCTTGTTTCATTTTAAGTGTTGACGATGATTTGGTGAACGAAGGTGGTATCATGGACCTTTGGGTGCGTGAGGCAAGAATATTTAAATATGGCTCAGGTGTTGGAACGAATTTTTCTAACCTACGTGGTGAAGGCGAAAAATTAAGTGGTGGTGGAACATCTTCAGGCTTGATGAGTTTCCTCAAAATAGGTGACAGAGCGGCTGGTGCAATCAAGAGTGGTGGTACTACCCGCCGTGCTGCTAAAATGGTGTGCTTGGATCTAGATCACCCAGAAATTGAGCAATTCATTGACTGGAAGGTGGAAGAAGAGAAAAAAGTAGCTGCCCTTATTGCTGCAGGTTACGCAAGTGATTATGAAGGTGAGGCGTATAGAACAGTAAGTGGACAAAACTCAAATAACTCCGTAAGAATACCAAACTCCTTCTTTGAGAAATTAGCAAAGGGTGAAGATTGGGAATTAACCGGTCGTATGGATGGCCGTATAATGAAGAAGGTGCCATCAAAGGCGCTTTGGGATAAAATTGCTTATGCTGCATGGCGTTGTGCAGATCCTGGAACACAGTATGACACAACTATCAATGAATGGCATACTTGTCCAGAAGGTGGTCCAATTCGCGCCTCTAACCCATGTAGTGAATACATGTTCCTTGATAATACAGCATGTAACCTCGCTTCAGCCAACCTTAGAAAATTCTTCAACGAAACAGATAACTCATTTGATGTTGCTGGTTTTGAATATACCGTAAGGTTGTGGACAGTAGTTTTGGAAGTTTCGGTATTGATGGCACAGTTCCCAAGTAAAGAAGTTGCTCAGTTGAGCTACGACTACCGCACACTTGGTTTGGGCTATGCTAACCTTGGTAGCATGTTGATGGTTAGTGGTATTCCTTATGATAGCGATGAAGCTAGAGGAATTGCTGGTGCTATTACTGCTATCATGACTGGTATTTCTTACAAGACATCTGCAGAGATTGCAAAAATTCACGGACCATTCCCTCGCTATAAAGAAAACAGCGAGCACATGCTCAAAGTAATGCGTAACCATCGTGCTGCTGCTTATGATGCTGAAGATGCTTATGTAGGATTGAGCATCAAGCCACAAGGTATCAAGGCAAAGGATTGCCCTGACTACTTGTTGAATGCAGCTTGCAAGGCATGGGATGATGCAGTAGCATTAGGTGAAAAGTATGGTTACAGAAATGCACAGACAACTGTAATTGCTCCAACTGGTACTATCGGTTTGGTAATGGATTGTGATACAACTGGTGTTGAGCCTGATTTTGCATTGGTTAAGTTCAAGAAACTTTCAGGTGGTGGATATTTCAAAATCATCAACCAATCTGTGCCACAAGCTTTGGCTAATCTTAAATACACTGCAGCTGAACAAGATGCAATTATTAAATATGCAGTAGGTGCTGCAAGTTTTGCAGGTGCACCTTTCATCAATCATCAAACACTTAGTGAGAAAGGATTTATTGCAGAAGAAATCAAGAAATTAGATGATGCGGTTCTTTCAGCATTCGAAGTAGGTTTCGTATTTAATGTGTATACGCTTGGTGAAGAGTGCTTGCAGCGTTTAGGTTTCAAGCCTGAACAGTATTTCAACTTTGATTGGAATATGCTTCATGCACTTGGATTCAAAAATTCTGAGATTGAAGCAGCGAATGATTATGTATGTGGTACCATGACCATCGAAGGTGCTCCACATCTTAAGCCTGAGCATTATCCAGTATTTGATTGCGCTAACAAGTGTGGAAAGAAAGGTGAGCGTTACATTCATGCACATGGTCACATCCGCATGATGGCTGCTGCTCAACCATTCATCAGTGGTGCAATTTCTAAAACCATTAACCTTCCAAATGAGGCTACTGTTGACGAGATTGCAGATTGCTATCAACTCAGCTGGGAGCTTGCATTGAAAGCTTGTGCACTCTATAGAGATGGTTCTAAATTGAGTCAGCCTTTGAGCAACAAGAGTGAGACAAAAGCAGATGAAGAAGAAACAACTGCAGCTGCAGATAGTCAGTTTATCGATATTGGAAAACTTACTGTTGATGAACTTTTGAACGAAGTGCAAAAGAGAATGCAAGCATCTCCTGACACTAAGTTGAAGCGTCAATTGTCAAGAATTGTTGAGCGTAAATCACTTCCTTCAAAGCGTAGAGGATTTACCCAAAAAGCAAAAATCAATGGTCAGGCTATCTTCCTTAGAACTGGAGAATACGATGATCAGACTTTGGGTGAAATCTTCATCGACCTTGCAAAAGAAGGTTCAACACTCCGCAGTTTGATGAACTGTTTTGCTATCTCTGTTTCTGTTGGCTTACAATATGGTGTTCCATTGGAAGAGTTTGTAGAGAAGTTTGTGTTCACCAAGTTTGAACCAGCAGGCATGGTTGATCATCCAAATATTAAATCAACTACATCAATCATAGATTTCGTGTTCCGTTGCCTAGCGTATGAGTACCTCGATAGAACCGACTTGGTTCATGTACTCGACAGACCAGAGGTGATGAATACCGGAAACGATGATTGGGATGAGGCTCCAGCAAAACCAGAGTTGTCTGACGTAAGAGTTGTAGCATCAAGTAATGTTCCTTCTCCTGCACCAAAAGCACAGAAAACACCAGTTGCTGCAAAAGCTGAAAACAGCACACAAGAATTCATGAAGAGTATGCAAAGTGATGCGCCAGCATGTAATACATGCGGACACATCACAGTGAGAAGTGGTACATGTTACAAGTGTCTAAACTGCGGCAACAGCATGGGTTGCAGCTAAATAAATTCCATTGAGAATAGAAGTTAGTTATACAAAAGGAAAGGTACTGCAGGCTCTGCGGTACCATTTCATTTCTAGGACAGAGATCAAAATCATGATGATTTTGGTAAATGTATTTGCCTTGCTGGCTGCAGGTTTGTATGCCTTCAAGCTCATCTCTCCTTTACCTTTTCTGATGAGTTCAGTTTTATGGATATCAATGATGGTAGCCTTTTGGATTTGGCTGCCATTATTGATCTATAAAAAAAGTAAAACTTTTAAAGATGCATTTGTGGTTTTAATAGAGGAAAACCATTTTTTCATTGAAACTGAACATGGTAAAAAAAGTTTTGCTTGGAGAGAGTTTCATTCCTATTTCGAAACTCCAGGTTTCTTTCATTTGTATTTTGATAACAAAACCTTTTTCCTGGTGCCCAAAGACGCATTTCATGCGCAGGAAGATTTAGATAAAGCAAGAGCTTTGTTCAGGTTGAATATCGGACGATCTAAATGATGTTTTTCTGCATGTAAAAGTGCGGAAGAGTGACCTCAACAAATTCATCCCCTTCAATTTCATAACCCAGCTTTTCATAGAATCCCAATGCTGTTTTACGGGCATTCATGACCATTTTTTTGAAACCAGCATCTTTGGCCACTTGTTCTGCATAATTCATCATAGCTGCCCCTAAGCCTGTTCTTTGTAATCTGGGATGTACTGCCATTTGCCTCAATTTGCAGGTGCCATCAGCTATTTTTGTTAAAATACAGCAGGCCATCAAATCATCTTCTTCAAAAGCACCAATTAAAATATCGTCCTTTTCTTTCTCTAAATCCTCCTGTGTAAATGTGAGTCCCAATGGTCTTCTGAGGATGTCCATTCTCAAATCAACCATTTTTTTATAGTCCTCAGAACCGTGATCAATCATTTTTATTGGCATACTACAAATTAATTCAAATCGTCAAAGTGCAATTATGACTTGAATGTTTTTTTCTGAAAAAGCTCCTTAAAATAGTTCTTTTATGCACAAGCTTTTCTTATGCATTGAATTTCAATCGATTGCAACCAATATTTTTGTTTAAAAATAATTATACAAAATGCTACAGAACAATTGTTTTTATTGCAAATAGTTTAATTTTGCGCGAACAAACCAAAAATTAAAATCATGTCAGACATTTCAACAAGAGTAAAGAAAATTATTGTTGACAAACTTGGTGTTGATGAGAATGAAGTAACAACCGAGGCTTCTTTTACGAACGATCTTGGAGCAGATTCTCTGGACACAGTTGAACTGATCATGGAATTCGAAAAAGAATTCAACATTTCTATTCCTGATGAGCAAGCTGAAACTATCACAACAGTAGGTCAGGCTATCACTTATTTAGAAGAGCACGCAAAGTAATCTGGGTCACACCAAATTTTCTTTTCCATTATGGAATGTAAAAGAGTAGTCGTCACCGGCATAGGTGCCATCACGCCCATTGGTAATACTTTTAACGAGTATTGGAATGGGCTATTGGCGGGTACCTCCGGTGCTGATCATATCACACTCTTTGATGCTTCAAAATTCAGGACACAATTCGCTTGTGAAGTGAAAGGATTCGATCCTGTTGCTTACCTTGATCGCAAGGAGGCCAGGAAAGTGGATCGTTTCACCCAATTGGCTATTGTATCCAGTGATGAAGCAATTCGCCATGCTGGTATCAGCAAAGAAAATGTAGATCCTGACAGAACAGGCGTAATCTTTTCAAGTGGTATTGGCGGACTCCTTACATTTCAGGAAGAGGTTATGGCTTATGCCAAAGGCGATGGAACTCCTCGTTTCAATCCTTTCTTCATTCCCAAAATGATCCTTGATATTGCTGCTGGGCATATCTCTATGCGTCATGGCTTTAGGGGACCCAATTTTGCAGTGGTCAGCGCTTGTGCATCATCTACACACGCCTTAATTGAAGCCTATCATTATATCAAGCTCGGAAAGGCAGATGTAATGGTTGCAGGTGGAAGTGAGGCCGTAGTTTGTGATGCTGGTGTAGCTGGTTTTAATGCAATGAAGGCTCTGAGCGAACGCAATGATGATCCTAAAACAGCATCAAGACCTTTTGATAAAGAGAGGGATGGCTTTGTAATGGGTGAGGGAAGTGGTGCCTTGATCTTAGAAGAACTTGAGCATGCAAAAAGAAGAGGGGCTACCATCTATGCTGAAATTGCAGGAGGTGGCGCTACCGCAGATGCTTACCACATTACTGCACCACATCCAGAAGGATTAGGAGCATTGAATGTAATGAAGGCATCATTGCTGGAAGCAGGTATGCAGCCTTCCGATATTGATTATATCAATGTACATGGTACTTCAACACCTTTGGGTGATATCGCTGAAACAAAGGCTATTTTGGGCGTTTTTGGCGAGCATGCGTATAATTTGAATATCAGCTCTACCAAGTCGATGACAGGTCATCTATTGGGTTCTGCTGGGGTTATTGAAGCAATAGCTTGTATAGGTGCAGTATTGCATGATATTGTTCCACCAACCATCAATCACTTTGTTGATGATGATGAATTAGATCCTAAACTGGATTTCACCTTCTGGAAGCCCAAAAAACGCGAAGTAAGGGCGGCACTAAGCAATACATTTGGCTTTGGTGGTCATAATGCATCTCTCATTGTAAAGAAGTATCTTTAATTTAGGTATAGGCACAGCGTGTTTGTGCATTTTAAAGCCTATTTGTTTTAACCGTGTTTTACCGGCTCACATATTTATTTAGTAACAGTAGGAAAAAAGTCTTTCTGCAGCAGCTATGCAATGTGCTTGGTTTTGCTCCTGGAAAGACTAGCTTGTATGTTGCTGCACTATCTCACCGGTCGGTTAAAGAAAGGGCTACAGAAAACAATGAGCGTTTGGAGTACTTAGGGGATGCTATTTTAGGTAGTATTATTGCCGATTACCTTTTCATGAAATATCCTTACAAGGGAGAAGGCTTTCTTACAGAGATGAGAAGCAAAATGGTCAACCGTCAAACCTTGAATGATATTGCTTTGAAAATGGGACTAAAAAAAATAACCTCTTTCAATAAAAACGATAACTCACTTCGGGTAAGTCAGATTTTTGGTAATGCACTTGAAGCCCTAGTTGGTGCTATTTACATTGATAAAGGATATGCCAGAACCCAACAATGGGTGTTAAAAAAAATTATTCTGCCTCATTTGTACTTGGAAGATTTGGAGAACATTGAAATCAACCAAAAAAACAAACTATTCAGTTGGGCAAATCGTACAGGAAAGTTATTGGAGTTTGAAACACTTGAAGAAAAAATGGAAAACGGCCGAAGATTATTTACCGTTGGCGCCGTAGTGGATGGAGAAGTGATTGCAGAAGGCAAAGCTTTCAATAAAAAGGATGCTGGCCAAATTGCTGCACAACAGGCTGTTGAAAAACTGAACCTTGCCTAAGGGGCATCCTGACAAAGTTCTATCAAAACGCCATTGGTGTTTTTGGGATGTAAAAAGCAAATGAGTTTTTGATCTGCACCTAGTTTTGGCGTTTCACTGATAAACTCAAATCCTTCTTTTTTTAGGCGAATGATTTCATCATGAATGTTGTCTACAGCAAAGGCTATATGGTGAATTCCTTCTCCTTTTTTAGCAATGAAACGACTGATTACACCGTTATCGTCACTGCTTTCTAGCAATTCTATTTTGCTTTCTCCTGTTTTAAAAAAAGCGGTATTGACATGCTCTGATGATACTTCCTCCTTCTTGTAGCAGGTTGTTCCGAGCAGCTTTTCATAAAGCGGTATAGACTGCTCTAGCGATTTTACTGCAATTGCTATGTGTTCAATCTTATTCATGGCTATTTCTGAAGTATAAATGTACTATGGAATTCCTGAAACCATCAAAATGCCATAAAACTATTGGATTTCCAGGAATGCTTAACTTTGTAGTTGAAATTGAGCAGTATGGAAACCGCAACTTTAATGACTGGTATATACATTAGCGAAAAAGCGAAGGCGCGTGTTGAGCAATTACTTTCAGAAGAAGGTAGAGGAAGTGATTATTTTGTTAGGGTGAGTGTGGTAAGTGGAGGTTGTTCGGGACTGACCTACAAAATGGATTTTGATAATGAAATCAAGCAAGGTGATCAACTTTTTGAAGATAAAGGTGTCAAATTGGTTACCGATAGAAAAAGTATACTTTACCTGTTCAATACCACACTTGATTATTCAGACGGACTAGATGGCAAGGGATTTCATTTTATGAATCCTAATGCCAGTAGGACCTGCGCATGTGGTGAGAGCTTCTCTATCTAATTACTGTTTCATGAATGCAATGGTTTCTATTCCATTTGCTGATGCTATCAGCAGGAAATAATTTCCAGCTGAAAGATGGCTTACTGTTATAGTATACTCGTTTCCTACTTGCTTATATTGAATCGATGAAATTTTGCTATCGGGATGAATGATTTTCACGCCAATTATTTTTTCATTGGTTCTAATATGTAGGTTATTATTACTAGGATTGGGATAAACCTCAGTTGTTCTTATTGCGCTTTGATCATGAACTATATTGGATAAATATTTATTTGCGTCTATATCTACTCCGATGATTCTATAAAAGTTGTTCGACTTATTTTCTCTATTTAACTGTTTTGTATAACTGAATACGCCTTTATGTTTTAAGGATGGCACACTGTCTTTTTGCTCAAAGCGCCTGCCATCTTTGCTCTGCTCTATCAGATAGTATTCTGCATTTTCATCATCATTAACTGTCCAATGCAGTTTAATCTGATTGCTAACACTCAGTTTTTTCAGAATTATATTGTTCAAAGGAAGTGCTTGTCGCTGAAGTCTTCCAATAGTAAATATGCTACTCTCTAGTTCTATGTGGTTAGCTGATAAGTAATTGTTGTTTGAAATGGCGGTAATGTTCTGTGCAAGTTTCCATTTATTATCGGTTGTATCTAATACAGCTATGCAATTGAATTTGTCGGCTTGGTTTTTTAGTATCGGTATATGTACATCACAATGCTCTTTGGTTGTGTCTAGTTTTGAAATTGTCCAAAATATTTTACCCGTGATTTTCTCAACAGGAGGGAGGGTGGCTTTAAATGTATCCACTGCTGCAAATAAGCTTACCAATGTTGAATAAGTCGTTACTGTATGGGTATTTCGTATTATACTTATTGGCGCATAAAAACTGTCCACGCCAATTGGAAAGTGCAATACTTGCCTGTTGCTTTTTTGAATTACGCTGCCGGCAATGTAACTGCTGTCGTTTCCTTGATCAGTGTAGTTGGTGATTGTTAATGCGACATCTTTGGCTAGTTCAATAATTCCCTTCTTCAATAATAGGCTATCGTTGATCTGCAATGACTTTGTAAGGGTAAGTTTTTCATTTGATTTATCTAGAGAAAGCCTACTGATACTTGAGGGGAATCTTTCGCCTGTATACTGTTTGCTATCCCCATAAACATCGAATCCAACAGCTTGATGGATATCAAGTTGAGCTGTTTGTAAATTGCTCATGCTGTCGGCGCCAATTATTGTTCGAGCAGAAGTAGCAATATTTGTATTACTGTCGATTATCACCTTTCCAATTCCTTTAATGATGGAACTGCCCATATTGATATATGATCCTGTTTGAATATGTAGGATTGCGTTTGGTTGCTCAAGTGTAATAGCTGAGTTATCAATTGTATAACTACCATTAATTAGCCATTTGCGGAAATGGACACCTTGGTTAAACAAGCCAGTTATAGATATGAGTTGATTGTTTCCAGTCGACTCTAAACAGCGTCCAATTGTATCTCCTGAAGCAGGGTTCATCAGCAGCCTGCCTTTGACAATTAGATTTCCTCCAATTGAAACTGTATTGGTTAGACTTGAACTAAATCCTGCTTGTTCATTGATGATGAAGTCACCTTTTATATTTAATGAATTGATGCCACTCGCTGTATAGGTTTTCCTCGTTGAATTTTGTCCGTTTAGAACCAAAGTGCCAAAGGTTCTGCCTGAAGCAGAAATGGTATAAGCGCTATTGCCTGGCACATTGAATTCAAAAGTACCTTTTTCAGTTTCAGTGCCTGTTGCCAAATTAGCAATCAATAATGCATTTCCTCTTAGGGTTTGGTGTTGGTATCTGCCACCATTTAGAATTTTAAGCTTACTTGAAATAGCAATTGGATTTCCGGCACTTGCACCAGAGTTATTGATTAAACAACCACCATTGTCAATGTATATGGCGGTATCCAATGC